>RFHN01000184.1 GCA_003695835.1 Armatimonadota bacterium | reverse complement strand
TCGCCTCGCAACCCCGACTCCCTCTCAGTACAGAGCAGGCAGGCCGCATCGTACAGTCGCTCGCGCAGCAGCTTCTGGCAGAAGATTCGGTAGCGGTCCGTATATGAGGCTCCATGATACTCAGGGAATACTTCGAAGTGCGGTTCCTTCACCTTCACTGGCCTCGTTGAGCCAGGAGCTGATTCGAGCAGCATAAAGTACCCCAGCCATGGACGCGGCGAATCCCGAAATGCACCCTCCCTATATGCCGTCCACAGGTCGGTGGCGCTCCCAAGCGCCTCTTCCGTCCGATTGTTGAAGTTGTTTCCGAAAGAGGGACCGATGTGGGACTTGAACTCAATGGACGCCAAGAGCATTCCGTCGATCACAACGAGCAGGTCCCACTCCTTCGTTGGGCGAAAGAACCCGGGCAGAAACACGTCGACCTTCGCGCGACGATAGATGCAGCCATCGGGAATGCCGCTTTCAGTCAGGAGATCCGAAACAAGGCCAATGAAGCCGTCCAGCTGGCTGCCGCCGGTGGCAGCGCCCCGGGATCCCTGGTCTCGTTTACCTGACTGCCGTTGCTTCTCTTGCTGACGTCGTCTGGTGTCCCAGAAATGCCGCACAGCTGCTGCAACACGCCGATCGAGAGCAGTCATACTGCTACTCCTGCTCGACGGTCTCGACCGTTGCCGAGCTAAAGAGCCCACCGGTCTCCTGGAGCAGCCGGTGGTGCGCCATGTCAAAGTAGTGTGGATCAACTTCCACACCGATACTGTTGCGACCGCTCCGCAGCGCAGCGAGACTTGTGGTTCCGGTCCCGAGGAAGGGATCGAGAACGGTGTCACCAACGAAGCTAAACATCCGAATCAACCGCTCTGCCAGTTCGAGTGGAAACGGGGCCGGGTGGTTGCGTGTCGACGCGCCAGTCAGCCCCGACCAGATTTGCTGGAACCATCGTTGGTGGTTCTCAGCTGAGATGACGCTGAGGATCCGAGTAGACACGGAAGGGCTGCGATACCCGCCCGGCTTCCGCTCCATCAGAATGAACTCGATGTCATTCTTGATCACGGCGTTGGGCTCGTACGGCTTCCCGAGGAAGCTGGAGCCGTTCTCAACCTCGTAGGATGCATTGGCGATCTTGTGCCAAATGATCGGTGCGAGGTTGTCGAATCCAAGCTTTCGACAATGTTCCTGGATCGAGGCGTGAAGGGGAACGACAGTATGGCGCCCCTTATTCTTCCGCCTGGAAAGGCAAACATCGCCGACTACACAGATGAGTCGCCCTCCGGGAACGAGGGCGCGGTAGCAGTGCTCCCACACGAGATCAAGTTCCGCAAGGAACGCCTCGTAGTCCTCGATGAAGCCAAGCTGTCCATCGGTGCGTCTGTACTCCTTGAGCGTCCAGTATGGCGGCGACGTGACAACGAGGTGGACACTCTTGGGCTCAAGGAAGTTCATCTGCCGAGCGTCGGCACGGCGCAGCAGATGGTGCGTCGGGATGTCACGAAGCCTCGCCTCGATCTTTGCCGTCAACTGCGCGTCCTTGGCAATCTTCGGCAAGGCAGTCTGGGGATTGTCCGGGGTTCCGATCTCCGAGGGAACGAAACTCGACAGATCGTGGGACGGGGCTTGTCTCCTTCCGCCCTTTCTTGAACGCGGCGCGAGCGACCGGCCGTTTGCCGACGAGCTGCTGTTTCGCGGTTCTCCCTCCGAGACGGTCGTGGGGAGAGAGGTTCTCCGGTTCGCGGTTCTAGAGGGAGGCGTAGCGTCAGGCATCTCGTCGCTCCTTGGTTCGTCGCTGGCTCGCATTGGCCCGCGGACGGCGATCCGGGGTAGGTCGGACCTCGCGCTCGATTAAGCCGACGACGAAATCCTGGATCGTCGTGTCGAGCTCTGCGCATCGGATGCGGAGGCATCGGTGCAGTTCTTCGTCCATGCGAACGTGGATCTTCCGTTCTGTGGAGCCTGAGGAAGCCGCCATGGCTGTGCCTCCTTTTCGCCGCGCGCCCATTGGTGGCGCAGGTATACGACGGCGCATGGACCTTGTCAAGGGCGGACTACCGGCGGACTACCGGACTACGGTGGGTGGGATCCGCCGTAATGTTGTGAAGGACGTCACCACGGTTCAGGCCCTTCGGGCTCGGCGCCACGTCCGCGCTGGGGTTACGTTACTAAGTTAAGCAAGGAGGGCCACCGTTTCCGCTGGCCGGGACGGCGTTGTTAAATAAGCCCCCGTGCTCTCTCCCCGCTCTCGCCCCCGGAGAGCACTTCGGCGCCCCCGAAGAGTCCTGGCCGGCGCCTGGCGTGATCTCTTCCGCGGCCCCGCCGAGAGCCGCCGCGGACCGGCGCGGCGCGCAAACCCCCGCGGAACCTGGGGCTTTCTCGCCTCCGAGCCCGGCGGGGCGCGCTGGCGTCGCTGTTAAGTAAAGCGGCCCCACCGGTTGGTGGGGCCGCGTGAATGGCTCCGCAGGACGGACTCGAACCGCCGACCCGGTGGTTAACAGCCACCTGCTCTACCGACTGAGCTACTGCGG
>RFHN01000183.1 GCA_003695835.1 Armatimonadota bacterium | reverse complement strand
GCCGCGAGCAGGTGTTGAAGTGGCTGGACCTCATGCGGGACGCAATGGCTTGGAGTGAGAAACATGTCACAACCTGATCCGTGGGCGTTGAGAAGAGAAGGCAAGCCGGAAGAGGCGTTGCAACTTGCTCGGGAGATTCTGGAAGTGGATCCCGAAGACTCATTCGTTCGCCAATGCGCCTTTTGGTGCTTGTACGATCTGGCAAAGCCTGACCTGGAGAAAGTCAAAGAGTTGGGTCGCGATCAGGCTGACGGAGACGTGAATCGCCTGATCGCAAGTTGCGCGGATCGTCTTTCAGAGATGATGGAGTACTATCAAGACGACGACACACAGCGGTCGACCGTCGGGTGGTTTGCGGCTCGGTGCGCTCTCCAAGCAGCTCGTCGAGGAGAGGAAGCGGTTGTCGTGAATTTGGTCAAGGCGTATCGAAAGGCTGTACCGACGCCGACCGCCGAAGTCTATCATTCGCTTCTCTTGAGTGCGATCCTCCAGCTCGAATCGCCGCCGCCCTGGTTTGGCAAGTTTCTCCAGTATTGGAACCTTGCGAACTTGCAAGAAGACGACTACAAGGGCAACGAGTTCGAGACACCCGAGGGGAAGAGGGTCAAGGGTCGTTCGTTGGCGGCGAGGGCCGTTTCCGCTGCCGCCAAGTTTTTTGCAGAAAACCCTAACGAAGAGAGCGGCTGGTTCGACATGGCGGCTCGAGAGATCCTGGCGCGCGTCAGGGATGATACTTGGATCGCCTATCACTTTGCGAAATACCTGCTGGCGCGCGGTAGGAGCGAGGAGGCTCTCCCCTACCTTGACCACGCGCTGGAGGCGACTCGCGGGAACGCTGCGGCTTGGTCGTTGCTTTCCAGCACATTCGAAGCGATGGGCTACGCAGATGCAGCGGTCGCCAGTGCGGTGGAAGCATGCAATCGAGACGCGACCGTGTGTGGTCGCAAGCCTTACGAGATGATCGCCCAAGCGCTCGAAGGCAAGGATCCGGAGCGGGCGGCGGAGTGGAGGGAGTTCGCCAATACATTTGCGGACGTTTGGAAGGCCACTACACCGGATGAGCAGAGAGAAAACCAGAAGCAATTCTCGAAGCGCGTGCGTGCGGCCCTGGAGCGATCGGCGAGCCTTCTCGAAAGCATTCCTTGGAGTGATTTTGTCAAGACCGGACGCTTTACGGTCGGAGTTGGCGTGGTGGAGACCATCAACCCAGAGAAGAAAGCGATCCTCGTGCGGAGAAGCGGCGAGGACAGGCCGGTCCGCCTTAACGTCGGCTTTGCTATGCAGGACCGGATCAAGAAATCAGGGCCAGGGACGGTGCTGGAGCTCTTGATGAGCAATCCTCCGCGCACGATCTACGCCGCTCGGTTTGCTTCTGGAGATCAGCAAATGGAGGGTGTCCGCGAAATGACAGGACGAGTTAGGCGGAAGGCGGAACAACCGTTTGCGTTCGTGGAGCAGGACGGCCTCTCCGCATACATTCCTCCCGAGTTGGTTGCCCGCCACAAGTTGACTGATCAAGCCACGGTGAAAGTCAAGGTGATGAAGAGTATTGACCCCAAGAAGGGTAAAGAAGGCTGGAGAGTAATCCACGTTCTTTCGACATCCGAGGGCGGGTAAACCGGGGCATGGATCTCAAGCGCGCACTCAGCGGACAGTACCGGGCGGGGCTCACGATGCTTCGGCAATGCATCGAACGTTGTCCCGAAGACGTGTGGGAGAGCGGCGTGCACCCAAGGACGTTTTGGCGGATCGCCTACCACGCGCTGTTCTACACCCACTTCTATCTTCAAGTCAGCGAAGAAACGTTTCAACCCTGGGAGAAGCATCGCCAGTTCGTTCCTTCGCTGTGGGGCGAGGGCGAATCGCTTCCGCCGGTCGTGCCGCCGTACTCGCGCGCGGAGCTCTTGGACTACTTGGGCTACGTGTATGACGGCGTGGACGAGTGGCTGGAGCGGATGGACCTCGACTCGCCCGAGTCCGGCTTTCACTGGTACCGGCTCCCGAAGTTGGACCACCAGATCCTCAATGTCCGCCACCTTCAGGGTCACGTCGGGCAGTTGCAGGAGATTCTGTATGCTCACGGCGTCGACCTCGATTGGGTTGCGCTGGGGAAGTAGTGGGGAAATGTGTCATAGTATGTGAATGGAACGGTTTCGCGTCGCCGCTGTCCAAGCTGCCCCGGTCTTTCTCGATCGTCGCGGGACGATCGAGAAGGCAGTCCAGCTAATCCGTGAGGCCGCGCGCGGAGGCGCGCAAGTGGTCGTGTTTCCCGAAGCTTTCATCCCCTGCTATCCGATCTGGGTGTGGCTTCTGCGACCGAGCGACTACGACTTGGTGTCATCGCTACACGCGGAATTGTTGAGTCAAAGCGTTTGCCTCGAATCGGGTGACCTGGATCCGCTCCGCGAGGTGGCGAGGGAAGCAGGAGTCATCGTTGGGATGGGGATCAACGAACGCGTTTCGCACGCCTCTGGCTCGATGTACAACGCGTATGTTGTCATTGGTGAGGAAGGCTCCATTCTCGGTATTCGGCGCAAGCTGGTTCCGACGGCCCCCGAAAGGATGGTGTGGACCCATGCGGATGGCAGTTCCCTGCGTGCCATCCCCACGAAGCATGCAGCCCTCGGCTGCTTGATCTGTTGGGAGAACTATATGCCTTTAGCGCGCTACGCTCTCTATGCGGATGGGTCAGAACTGATGCTCGCGCCTACTTGGGATGAGGGAGAGGTTTGGGAAGCGAGTATGCGTCACATTGCGAAAGAGTCGCGCAGCTATGTGGTCTCTTGTTCCTCGCCGTTGCGGAGAGAGGACATCCCCGAGCATCATTCCTTCCGATCCGCCCTGGGTGATGGTGGGGAATGGTTCAAGTCCGGCGGATCGCTGATCGCGGATCCGACCGGCGCAATCGTCGCCGGTCCGCTCAGGGATGAGGAAGGGATCCTGTATGCAGATTGTGACCCGGCGCTCCCGAGCGGACAGAAATGGAATCTCGACGTATGTGGCCACTACGATCGCCCGGACCTTTTCCGGTTGTCCGTTGACCGCACGCCCCGCTCGACGCTTCGCGAGGAGAGTTTAGACCGCCGGGACGAGTGAGCGTTAGGCGCTTAGTTCCAATACGACGCGGTTACACCAGTGCCGTCCCTCTCGCGTGAGACGAAGGCGGCCGTCTTGCAGCTCGAGCCATCCGTTCTGGATGAGCGGCTCGGCTCGATCCGGCAGGTCTGGCGTCAGGTCCGAAGGGATCCCTTCCTGCAGGCGCAGTCCGAGCATCAATCGTTCGAAGGCGACGGTTGCCGGGTCGAGCGTCTCCGATTCGCAGGCGAGGTCTTCGCCGCGTTCGACTGCTTCGCAGTACGCGACCGGGTGTTTGATGTGGGTCCAGCGGCGGGGGCCTACGCGTTCGACTGCACCTGGGCCGTAGCCGACGTATTCTTCCGCCCTCCAATAGCACAGGTTGTGCAAACACTCGAATCCGGGTTTGGCGAAGTTGCTGATTTCGTAGGGCTCGTATCCGTGTTGCGCAGTGAGGTCCAGTGTGCGCTCGTACATTTCGCGTTGGGTCTCGTCGGGCGGCAGCGGTAACAGCCCGCGACGGAAGAGGCGATAGAACCGTGTGTTGGGCTCGATGGTGAGGCAGTAGAGGCTGAGGTGTTCGGGCGCGAGGGCAAGCGCCGACTCGAGGTTGCGTACCCAAGCCTGCACGGTCTGATTCGGCAAAGCGAACATGAGATCCAAGTTCACATTCGAAAACCCAGCGTCCCGCGCGGCTCTGTAGGCGCGATAGACTTCGTCGGCGGTGTGCACACGGTCGAGGGATCGGAGCTCATCGTCGTCGAAGCTCTGCACGCCGATCGAGAGGCGGTTGAATCCGGCGCTTCGCATGGCGGCAAACTTCTCCGCATCCACGGTTCCCGGATTCGCCTCGCTGGTGATCTCGCACTCGGGGACCGGCGGGTGGGCCTCGCGCACCGCTTCGAGAATCGAAAGAAGCGCCTCTGCGGGGAGGAACGTCGGCGTGCCACCCCCGAAGAAGATCGTCTTCGCGGGCCTGCCGGTGTGGGGAGATCGTCGGATCTCTTGGACGAGGGCATTCGCCGTGCGCGAGACGATGTCGCCGTCCATTGCGTAGCTGTTGAAGTCGCAATAGCCGCACTTGGACGGGCAGAAGGGGATGTGGACGTAGACGGCCACAGGCTCTTCACCCCTCGACCCTCGTGGGGTCTGCTCTCGGTACGGATCCACCTCTGCTCAGTAT
>RFHN01000182.1 GCA_003695835.1 Armatimonadota bacterium | reverse complement strand
GAGCTGCAAGACATGGCGGAGGGAGCAGGGAAGCCGTGCGTCGTCCTGAACCACGGGTACGGCGTGGATCAGATCATCAGCCGGATGCACGAAGAGTTCGAGAAGCGCGGCTTCTACGCGACGTAGAGTCACGGTCGTCGCGCACCATAATCGCGGCACGATGTGGCCGATTAGCGTATGCTTACTTGCCATGGCGATGAGCGACCCGCCCTGGCAGAGCCCTTCCACTCTCGCGCCTGTCATCGAGAGATTCTCCGCCGACCTTTCCGCTCTCGAGCGAAAGTATCCCAACCGGTGGTCGGAGAGGACGATCGAGCGATTCGAGGCGTTCTACGAACAGTCGTTCGACGAGCTTAAGCGGCTACCGGTCAAGCCTACGGACCAGGACTCGCTGCTTGACGCCGTGCTGCTTCGGGATTTTCTGGAGAAGCAGCTCGCGAGGCTCAAGACCAGGCGGGAACAGTTGGCAGAGCTCCAGGAGCCCCTCCCGTTCCTCCAGCGCGTCTACGATTTCGACGACGACCTCCGCGCCTTCGAGTGGGTGAACCCTGAACGGGCGGCCGACCAGCTCAACGCTTTGCGGCGGGAGGCTGAAGGCCTTCGTGCAGGTATTCGCAAGCTCGACATCGCGAAGTCGGTCGGGTACCGTGCGGCGAACGTACTCAGCGACGCTCTCGAATCTCTCAAGCACTGGTACGAGTTCTACGAGGGTTACGACCCTCTGTTTACGTGGTGGTGCAAACAGCCGTACGAGCAGCTGCGCGGAGAGCTGACGGCATACAGAAAGTCATTGCTTGAGGAAATTGTGGGGATCTCGGAGGACGACACAACCACCATCGTTGGCGATCCCATAGGGCGGGAGGCGCTTCTCCGAGAGCTGGCCGCCGAACACATCCCTTACACGCCGGAAGAGCTGATCGAGATCGCCGAGAAGGAGTACGCCTGGTGCCTGGCGGAGATGTGGAAGGCTTCGCGGGAACTCGGATACGGCGAGGATTGGCACAAGGCGCTCGAACACGTCAAAGAGCAGCACGTCGAGCCGGGAGATCAGCCGAAGCTCATTCGGGAGTTGGCCGTGGAAGCGATCGCCTTCCTCGAGGAGCGCGACCTCATTACGATTCCTCCGCTGGCGAAAGAGACGTGGCGCATGGAGATGATGTCTCCGAAGCGTCAGCTCGAGAGCCCGTTCTTCCTCGGCGGGGAGACCATCCTCGTGTCCTACCCGACCGACGGCATGTCCCACGAAGCAAAGTTGATGAGCATGAGAGGGAACAACCGGCACTTCGCACGCGCAACGGTGCACCACGAGCTGATTCCGGGCCACCACCTCCAGGGCTTCATGACGCAGCGCTTCCGCCCCTATCGGAGGCTCTTTTCGACGCCGTTTTGGACGGAGGGATGGGCGCTCTATTGGGAGTTCCTCTTGTGGGACAAAGGCTTCCCTCAGTCTCCGGAGGACAGAATCGGGATGCTGTTCTGGCGCATGCACCGTTGTGCGCGGATCGTCTTCTCGCTGAGTTTTCACCTCGGCAGGATGTCCGCGCAAGAATGCGTGGATTATCTCGTCGCAAAAGTTGGTCACGAGCGTGACAACGCGACCGCCGAGGTCCGGCGGTCCTTCGGGGGAGATTATCCCCCGCTGTACCAGTGCGCGTACATGCTCGGCGCGCTCCAGTTTCGGCGCCTGCGGTCGGAGATGGTGGATTCCGGCCGAATGAGCGAAAAGGAGTTTCACGACCGCATTCTTCGGGAGGGAAACATCCCGGTGCCCTTCCTTCGCGCCCGTTTGACGGGGCAGATCGCGGGAAAAGACTTCCGCCCGTCCTGGCGTTTCTACGATTAGGGCACCCGTTTGCGCCGTCTGCCGGTATACTAAGTTGAAGTTCGTGCAAGAAACGGCACGGAAGGAGGTTCCATATGATTAGTAGTTTGGTAGCAAGCACGCTCTTGTTGACCGTCGCGCAGGGCAACGGATCCGCCCTGCTGACCAAGCATGAGCAGGCGTTGCGGGAGGCTCAATCGCTGAAGGTTACGTTCACGGTTCAACACCTGCCCGCCGCGCCCCAGGAGGTTACGCTCACGTTCAGCCGACCTGGGTTCATCCGCATCGAGACGCCTTCGGGCTTGCGGATCACCGATGGTAAGACCATCTGGGAGTACGACAAGCAGTCGAATACGTACACCGAGTTCGAAGGCACGCTCGAAGATGCGATGGACTGGCTGAAGGCGGACGACGTCTACGCCTGGTCTGCGTTCTTCCTCAAGGATCAGTTTTCCAAGGTGACGAACGTCAAGGCCGGCAACGCGCGAACGATCCTCGGCCACAAGGTGATTCCTGTCGAGTTTGTTTTGGATGCGAAGAGCAGTAAGACTGCGACGCTCTTCCTGGACGAGCAACTCGGCGTGGCGCGAGGCGCCTCGATCAAGGCCGCTCGCGCGGGCGATGCGAGCGAGCTCGTCGTCTTGGCTCGCGAGATCACTCTCGGCAAGGACCCGCTGCCGGCGAGCGAGTTCCAATTCGTGGAACCGGCCGGTGCGAAGAAGGTTGAGGTGTCCGCGAAGGATGCCGGGAAGTGGTACACGGACCTCGACGAGGCCATGAAAGTGGCCAAGGCCACCAACCGCTTGGTGTTTGTAGATGTTGGCACCGAGTGGTGAGGGTACTGCCAAAAGATGGCCCGTGAGGTCTTCCCAACTCAAGAGTTCAAAGAGCAGTCCAAGTACTTCGTCTTCGTGCACCTGGATGGTGACCACCAGAAGGACGTAGTCAGCCAGTTCGGCGTCCAGGGTTATCCGACGATGATTATCCTGAACAAAGACGGGAAGGAGATCCATCGGATCGTTGGATACCGTCCGATTGACGCCCTTCTGGCGGAGATGAACAAGGCTCGCAGCATGGCGGGCTAACTCGACCTATTCAATCGAGGCTCGGCGCCGGTCGCCGAGCCTTTTTGTTTTGCGAAACGAGTATTCTCTGGAACGGATGGACCAAGTTCTTCTCGCCGCGCCTCGCGGCTTCTGTGCTGGCGTTGCCTACGCGATCGAAGTCGTGGACCTGGCCCTACAGGCTCATGGCGCGCCTCTCTATGTGCGGCACGCGATCGTCCACAACGAGCATGTGGTTCGATCGTTCGAGAAGCGCGGGGTCATCTTCGTCGAGGCGATTGAGGAGATACCCGAAGGCTCTACGGTGGTCTTCAGCGCTCACGGGGTCAGTCCGGCCGTGCGAGAGGCGGCGGCCAAGCGCAACCTGCGCGTGATTGACGCCACCTGCCCGCTGGTCACGAAGGTGCACAGAGAGGCCGCGCGGTTTGCCAAGCAGGGATACCACATGCTCTATATCGGCCATCGCGGACACGTCGAAGCGGAGGGCACGATGGGAGAGGCGCCCGGACAGATGACCCTTGTGGACGGAATCGAGGAGGCGGAGCGTGTCCAACCGCCGGACGGGCCGCTCGCCGTCGTTACACAGACCACTCTGTCCGTGGACGAAGTCGAGAAGATCATGGCGATCCTCCGCCGCCGGTTCCCTCACATCGAGACGCCGAAGAAAGAGGACATCTGCTACGCAACCACGAACCGCCAAGCCGCCGTCAAGCAACTCGCCGAAAGGGCCGATCTCGTTCTCGTCGTGGGGAGCCGAACTTCGTCCAACAGCAACCGCTTGCGAGAAGTCGCAGAAAGCTGTGGCGTCCCGGCGTTCCTGTTGATGGAGCCGAGCGAAGTGCGCGCTGAGTGGAAGACCGACTATCCGGTCGTTGGCGTCACGAGCGGGGCCTCCACGCCGGAGGAACTTGTCGAGAACATCGTCGGTACGCTCCTGGAAGGCAACCCGGATGCCGAAGTGTCCATCCTCGAAACGATCCGCGAGGACGTAACCTTCATTCCTCCGCGGGACCTGATCGCGTCAGCTCGGCGATAGTTGCCCCTCCCGGCCACCTCCGGAGCGCTTCGGCCGCCAGCTTCAACACCTTTCCTCGGTGGCTGACGCTGTCCTTCTCATCGGCTGTGAGCTCGCCGAAAGTTTTCCCCAAGTTCGGGTAGTAGAAGATCGGGTCATAGCCGAACCCGCCTTCCCCCCGCGGCTCCTCCGCAATGAAACCATCACAGGTCGCCTCGACGACCTGCTGCCAGCCCTCTGAATCCGCGATGGCGACAGCGCAGCGGAAACGAGCTTGTCGTCTCTCGGGCGGGATTCCGTCGAGTTTCTCCAAGACGAGTCGCATCTTCTCGGGAAACGGGAGATCCTCGCCCCCAAAGCGTCTGCTGTGTACCCCGGGCGCCCCACCCAGCGCCGCGATCTCGAGGCCCGCGTCGTCGGCCAGGCAAAGTTCTCCCGTCGCTTGGGCGGACGCCACCGCCTTGATTCGCGCGTTTCCAGCGTACGTATCCGCTGTCTCCTCTGGCTCCGGAAAGGGTGGGAACGAGTTAAGATCCAGGATCTCCCAATCCGGGAGAAGCCGCGCGAGGATGCGTTTCATCTCGCCCGCCTTCGCGGAGTTGCGAGTGGCAAGGACCAGCCTCACTTGGCGATTGCCTCGAGGCCGAGCGCCTTTCGCTGCAGTTCGATCAACTCTCGAATCCCTTTCTTGCCAAGCGCGAGCATCTTGGCAAAACGCTCATCCGAGAACGGTTCCGTCTCCGCGGTCCCTTGAATCTCCACAAAGCGGCCCGACTCGGTCATCACGAGGTTCATGTCCACCTCGGCTTGGCTGTCCTCCTCATAGCAGAGGTCGAGGATCTCCGTACCTTGTACGCAGCCGACGCTGACCGCGGCGATCATCTCCTTGACGGGTGGCTCGGGAACGATCCGCTGCTCGACCATCCAGAGGAACGCGTCGTAAAGAGCGATGTATCCGGCCGTGATCGCGGCGGTTCGCGTACCACCGTCTGCCTGGATCGCGTCACAATCGATCGTGATCGTCCACTCGCCCATCCGATCCAGGTGGACTACCGACCGCAAACACCGGCCAATCAGTCGCTGGATCTCCATCGTCCGGCCGTTTGGGCGCATGAAGTCACGCTGGTTGCGGTCCCGTCCGCTTCTCGGCAGCATCCCGTATTCCGCCGTGATCCATCCGCCGCCTTGGCCGCGCATCCAGCCAGGCACGCGGTCTTCGACCGTCGCAGTAACGTGCATGATGGTTTTGCCCATGTGGATAAGGCACGAGCCTTCCGCGTAGGGTGAGAATCCCCTCTGTAGCTTTACCGGGCGCAGGTCGGTGGGTCCACGGCCGTCGGGTCTCACGAAAGCCATGGCTTCAGTTTACTCATGCGGCGCCCGAGCTCGTGGGACGACACACAATCGCCAGCCAGCCGCCCCGTTCGACGACGTCCTCGACGACAAACCCCGCCCCTTCGACTGCTTCGCGAACGAGCGGCAGGTTGTCGGGGATTACGCCGCTGAGAACCCAAGTCCCCCCGGGGGCGATCCGCTTTCGCACGGCTGGGGCGAGCCGTACATGCACAGCGGAGACGATGTTGGCGACGATCAAGTCGAAATCGTCCGGAAGACCCTCAAGCGTCTCGGTGTGCAGCAACTCGACGTGGACTCCGTTTCGTTCGAAGTTTGCGCGGGCAGCCGCTACGGCTGCTTCCTCGCACTCTGTCGCCCAGACGGAGGCACCGAGCTTGGCCGCAGCGATTGCGAGCACGCCGCTGCCGGTGCCGATATCCAGGACTCGCATCCCAGGGCGCACCGTCTTCTCAAGAAAGAGTAGGCAGAGCTGCGTGGTGGCGTGTTCTCCGGTGCCGAACGCCTGACCTGGCTCCATCGTGATGACGATGTCGTCGATCTCAGGTTCGTACGGTTCCCAGGCAGGGCAAAGAACGAGGCGCCGGCCGATTCGTCTCCGCTTGAAGAACTGTTTCCACGCCTCGGCCCAATCCTCCTCCTCGACGGAGCGGACCGAGACCTCCACCGCACCGCACTCGAACAGCCGGTCACCCACTTCGGCGATCTTTCCCCAGGTGTCCTCACCCTCGGGCAGGTAGCCCGAGATCTCGCTGTCTCCGGCGCCGACTTCCGTGCCAAGGCTGCCGGCCTGCTCCAAGAGAAAGTGCGCCGAAGAGAGATCCGGTTGGGGGGCAGGGAAGTGCGCAGTGACCCGAAGCCACTTCATTTCTTTTTCTTGATTTCGCGGAGGAACTCTTGCAGGAACCCGCTATCCTTGCGCTCTTCCGGCGTTTCGCCCCCTTCCAAGCTCCGCTGCAGGTTCTCCAAGAGCTGCTTTTGGTACGGGCTCAGTTTCTTCGGGACGCTGATGTTGACTCGGACTCGCAGGTCGCCTCGCTCCGTGCCCCCGACCGGCGGGATTCCCTGACCGCGCACGCGAAACTCCTGGCCTGGCTGCGTTCCAGGCGGAATCACAAGCTCAAACTCGCCGTCAATCCCTTCCAGCAAGAGCGTCGTTCCGAGCGCAGCCTGTGGGTAGGTGAGATTCACTTGAGTGAGCAGTCCGCGCTCATCCCGGGTGAACCGAGGATCGCGCTCCACCATCACGCGGACGTAAAGGTCTCCAGGACGCCCTCCGTGGATGCCGTCATCCCCTTGGCTTGGCAGGTGGAGGACCGTGTTGTTGTCAATTCCTGTCGGGACACGAACTTCGACGCGCGCCTTCTTCTTTTCCAGCTTCTTTCCCTTGCACTCCGAGCAAACCGCCTTCACCACCTTGCCCTCGCCACGGCATCGTCCGCAAGTCATGGTCTGCCGCACTTGACCCAGAAACGTATTCGCCACCTGGACGACGACGCCCGCCCCGCCACAGTCGGGACAGTTCTCCGGCGGGCGGCTTGGGTCCGCACCGGTTC
>RFHN01000181.1 GCA_003695835.1 Armatimonadota bacterium | reverse complement strand
TTCCGATCATCGCTTCGTGGGGCACGCGCCCCAAGCGGAATCGAGTCAGCGAGATCAGGAACGCTCCCGCGAGCGCTGCGCCGACAGCGATCCAGTACGCGGTGGCGCTGTCCGGTTCGACGCCTCGCGCCAAGGCAAACGCCATGCCGAGGGCGGCCACCTGCGCGACAGCCAAATCAATGAAGATGACCCCGCGCCGCACGATGTGAAGCCCAAACACCGCGTGGACGGGCGCCATAGTGAGAGCGGCCAGAGCTGGCAGCCGCATGGTTTGAAAGAACTCGAGCATGGTTTAGAGCGCCTCCGCAAGCCGATTCACGATCGTATCCATCAAAGAGATGTAATCTTTCGCCGCTCGGTCGGCGCCGACCGAGGGCGGCGCCACCACGACCTTCGCGCCAGTTTGCGCGGCGACCGATTTCGCGGCTCCCGTGCTGTAGTAGGTTTCGTGCAGGATGACTCGAACGATCTGTTCCTTCATGATGCGTGTTACGGTCGCGAGGTGGCCGGGCGTCGGCGGAATCCCCGGTTTGGGCTCCAGCTCCGCCGCGACGCGGAGACCGAACCGCTTCACGAAGTAGCTCCAGGTGCGGTGGTACGCTACGATCGCCTTGCCCCGGTGCGGCGCCATCTTCCTCGCCCATCCGCCGAGCCGATCGTAGTCTCCTGCAGCCCGAAGGCGCTCAATCAAGTCGCCGCTGTTCGACAAATCCCACAGCTTCTGCGCCCCGTACTTCTGAACCAACGCCTCACCGAACATCGCGACATCTACTTTTGATTGAAAGCTGCTGAGGTTTCGAAGGTAGGTGTTGGCGTTGCTTGGGTCGAGTCGGATCATTGCGTTGGCGATGTTCGTCGCCATGATCCGCGCGTTGTAGGGGTCGAGCCAAATGTGCGGGTTTCCATCCGGGTGGATGTCGCCTTGCGCACGGGACACGGAGGAAGGCTTCTCGACGACCGGAACGCCTTCACTCGCGTAGAGGTGTCCGCTTGCGCCAATCTGAACCTTGCTATTGCCGCTCCCTTGCAAGATGGCTCTCTCGTAGCCCACCTCGAGGTTCAACCCGATCGCAATGAACAGGTTGGCGTTCCGTACGCGACTCATGAAGCCGGGTCGCGCCTCGAGGAAGTGCGGATCGCGGTTTCCCGTCACGAGAGAGGACACCGTGACGAGGGAGCCGCCCACTTGTCGGGCGATGTCGGCAAGGTCCTCGGTCGTCGTAACGACGTTCAGCTTGGCGCTGGCCTGCGTGGCCACCGCTCCGACGAGCAAGAACAAGACGATCAGTTTTCGCATTCTCTATCCTCCTTTTGGTCTAATACTTGTGGGCTGGGTGC
Source organism: Armatimonadota bacterium (assembly GCA_003695835.1). Lineage (GTDB taxonomy): Bacteria > Armatimonadota > Fimbriimonadia > Fimbriimonadales > ATM1 > J051. The sequence goes on along the minus strand of RFHN01000181.1, from coordinate 1,446 downwards.
GCTCCGATCACCCACTGGAACTGCAAAGTAACCAACGTTCGGTCGGCATCAACGTCGGACAGGATTCTCTCGGCTTGAGCACGGATCAGTTGGAACTCGGTCAACTTGTACGTGAGGCCCAGGGAGTAGGATCGCAAGGTGTCGCTACCGTCCGGCAGCTCCGCGTGGTCGTACTTGCCGGTAACGAACCAGCGGGGCGCAACCTCGTAGGTGAGAGCAGCGAAGCCCCCGAAGCGCGTAGCCCGGTCCGGCGCCACGCCACTGCCGGGCCGCGCCCAGTACGCCTCGGCTTCGAGGATAGCCGACTTGCCGCGGACGCCCGGCTGCCACTTCATCGTGTAGTCCACGCCGTAGACCTGACTCCGGCTTCCACCCTCGGTGGGGCCGTTCACATACGTGGCACCGACGAGTGCCGTTAGGTCAGCGTTGAAGTCGAAGAAGGTGCGATAGCGCCCGATGAACAATGGTTTCCCAAGATCGGCCCCTGCGAAGGTCGGCCCATCTTCGGGCGAGAGAATCTCGAACGTGAGCTCATGGAATTGATCGGAGGGGAACAGGTAGCTCAACGATCCACCCGGCGCGCGAAGACCCTCCTCGCCGAAGAGCTGACGGATCGCCAGCGGGTACTCCATGAACTCGAGCTGGTCGCGGTGGTTTCGGTTCATCCGACCGATTGCGCCGGCAATCTTGCCGACTTTGGCGGAGAAACCGTTGCCGAGGCTGTGGAAGGTCAAGAACGCCTCTTCGATGTCGACGACGCTTCCATGGCCAGCTTCGGAGAGCAGCGCCGGCGGCTCCTCATGTCCCCCGAACTCGTTCTCTATGGCGATGTAGGCCTCGGCCCGCGCGAACGGGTCTACATCGGCGGCGATGCCCAATTCCAACTCTCTTGCAATTGCGGTGCGAGTCGGCTCCGGCCCCGTGTCCGTGACCCGGGCTTGAAAATCGCCAACGAGCGCAATCTGCGGGTTGAACACATTCGGGTTTTGAGCCTGAAGGCGCTCAAACACGGTCGTGAGGGGCACCCGCATGGCCGAAGCGCTCCCCGACACAAGCAACAGAGTAACAGTCCAATACACTGCACGCATTCGTCCCACGAGCCGCTTTTACCATACTGTTGCATCTGGTGTCAAGGGCGATTGCCCTCTCGCCGTCAATCTCGGTTTGGGTAAGAATGGCGGCATGAAGGTTGGCGTTTTGACTTTCACGGACGGGAGAGAGCGCGCGGCGAAGGCGCTCGACGAGCAATGCCGGGCGTTCCAGCAGAAAGTGTGCGATTGGCTCGCCGCGGAAGGCCACGAGCCTGTGGGCGCGGATGCGATCGCGTGGAACTATAAGACCGCCGTGGATGGCGCTGCGCAACTGGCGGAGGCAGCGTGCGACGCAGTCATTTTCAATTTCTGCGTCTGGGCCTACCCCGACTTCGTGGCCCAGGCTGCCCGGGAC
>RFHN01000180.1 GCA_003695835.1 Armatimonadota bacterium | reverse complement strand
TTCCTGCACGATCACACGATCCCAGTGGCGGAACGGGAGCGCCCGCTCGATCTGGTACGCAAGATCTTCCGACCGCTCGAGCGCGCGGGATTCCAGCTCATCATCCCATCGCTCGGCGACCGTCTGGACGATGAGATCCATTCCGTCAAGGGTCGAGCGCGAAGCGCTCTCGGCGCCGACCAGGTCGCGGACATCGTTGCTTGGGGTTACAGCTTCCCGAGCGGGGCGACCAAGAAGGCGGAGGTCCTCGTCGGCGACGGATCGGTCGTCGAACAGACTTCCGCTCCCGACACCGAACCTGTTGAGCCGACGCCGAAAGAGGGCATCGCCATGGTGCTGGATCCGACCCAGGAAACGAAGAAGGCGAAACCCCCTGGCGTTGCGTCGGAGAAAGGAACGAGCCTGTTCGAGAAGCTGGAGGAAGCCGCGAAGCGGAACCGCGGCGAACTCTCCGAATAGCGCATGGGCCGGATCGTCCCCTGGGCTGGCGCGGCAGAGAGATTTCTAATCCGCGATTCTGTTTTGGGGCCAATCGTGGAACGGGTTGGACCGATCCGACTCGAGACCCGACCCGACCTGTTTCGATCGCTGGTCCGGAGCGTCGTCGGGCAGCAGCTCTCCGGCACGGCGGCGCGGAGCATTTATGAGCGATTGGAGCGATCGCTCGGCGGCATGGTGTCGCCCGAGCGGATTACAGAGGTGGGAGCCGTCGCGCTGCGTTTGGCTGGCCTCTCTCGTTCCAAAGCCATAACCCTCTGTGAACTGTCTGAAGCGTGGTTGGACGGCCTGCCCGGCACCGCGTTCGCAAGACTCCCGGATTCCGAAGTCGAGCGCCTGCTGACGAAGATCAAGGGCATTGGGCCATGGACGGTGCAGATGTTTCTGCTCTTCGGTCTGGGACGGCCCGACGTCTCGGCACCGGGCGACCTTGGGATTCGAAAGGGGGTACAGCGAGTGCTGCAGGCAGGCGCTTTGCCCTCCGTTGCGGAGACGGCGGCTCAGCTCGAACGGTGGCGCCCCTACCGCAGCGGCGCGTGCTGGTACCTCTGGCGTGCGCTGGAGCTACCCGTGGAAACGACGACTCAGTCGAGCGTGTAAGCCAGCGACTTCTCGACGCGGCGGTACCAACCCTCGCGATCCGTCGGCTCGAAGATACAACAGTGGTCCATCTCGCCGCCGTAGACGTGCAGAGTCACCGAGGTCTCGTCGCTCGAGGAATTGCCCAAAATGTGATATTCATAGGGCGGGATGAGGCAACCGGAGTCTCCCACGCCAGCCGTCATTTCCTCGACTTTCTCGAACCGATAGATCCCCTCTGCTTCCTCACGCAAGTCGTATCGCTCGACCAGCATGGCGCCTGAGACGACCCCCTCGACGCACCAGATGCCCGCATGATCGTGGAGCGGCGTCTTCTGCCCAGGCCCCCAAGCCATCACGACGGCCGTAAAGTTGCCTTCCGGGCAGCGGTACAGCAGCCTTCTTGCGTACTGATCCGGGATCGGACGGAGATATCGCTCCGGAAGTCGCACTGCGCCGCTCCCGAGCAGGTCCGTGAGGGTCTCGCGAACGGCCTCGGCGGTTTCGTGAACCTCGCCGAGCGCGACAGCGGAACAAAGGCGGTCCAACAGTTCCTGGGCGCCGGGGAAATTCTCGCAGAGAAGACCGGAATCCATAGGGAGAGAGTACCTAAAAGGGAAAAAGGGGCCGGGAGCGTCCTTGCTCCGTCCTCCGTTACCACCTATTCCTTGGTGACGGCCGCCCGTTAGTATAGACGAACGAGAAACCAAAAAGCAACCGCTTCGCCCATCCGATTAGCCCTCTGGGGCGGGAGACAGCGCGGAGGCCGACTCCGGCAAGCACACGTTCTTCTTGTGGCTGGGTGCGGCGAGGTGTACCGTTCCGGCCCCCAGCCACAGCGACCCAGCTAAGCCCAAGAACACTTGATAGACCGGGCTGCCATCCGAACAGCGAGCCCAGCCATTTGTTCCCTTGCCCGTCGTAACCAACACGTACGCGCTGGACGGTATGCGGACGTCGTCGGAGAGCATACAAACCGCGCCGCGGGCGCCCTCTGCCGCCTTGTCGTCATGGAGCACATGCCCCCGCAGATCCACCATCATGAACCCTCGGTTCTGCAGAACCACGAATTCCCGGTTGGGATCTGTGCATGGCTCGACCGCAACGATCCGCAGCATTTTCTGTTAAGAAGGGACGAGGCAACACCGGGGAACGATTCCGTGGTAGGATTTCGTCCGGCTTGTTCGTTCGCATCGTCGCCTACATCAGACCTCATAAGTTGGAGGAAGTCAAGACAGCTCTCGTCGCTGAGGGCGTCACCGGCATGACGGTTACGGACGCACGAGGAACGGGCACTGGCGGGGAGCGCAGCGAGTGGTTCCGCGGAAAGGAACACGTCATCAGCCTCCCGCCGCGCATCAAACTGGAGGTGATTGTCCCAGACGCCCTTCGAGAGCAAGTCATCGAGGCGATCGTAAACAGCGCCCGCACCGGTCGCGAGGGGGATGGGAAGGTCTTTGTGTTGCCGGAGTTGGATGTGATTCGGATTCGAACCGGCGAGCGGGGGGAGTCCGCCCTGTGACGGTTCGCCGCGCGTGCAGCCCGCAGCTGAGCTCCGACCGAACCATCAAGCCCTCTCCGTGCGTCCGAATAAGGGATAATACAGCCTCGGAGATCAAGGAGACGCCATGACTATTGCAACGCTATTCGTTACTTTCGCCCTGCTGTTCAGCCCGGCCGACATCCAGATCAACTCTTCGATCAAGTCGGGCGACACCTTGAGCGGCACCGTCGAAATCCGCGTCACGGTTCAATCGGAGAGCCCCGTCACGCAGGTCGAGTTTTACGTCAACGGCCAGCTGCGCACCGCGGATTCCAGCACGCCGTACACCTATGTGCTGGACACCATCGCCGAGAAAGAAGGGCCGATGGAGATCGAGATCGCGGCCTTCACGACCGATGGAGCCAGCAAGCGGCTGAAGCTGCAGGTCACGATTGACAATGGCGTTTCCAAAGGCGCCGACTTCCACATCCAGAACGCAACGCAGTTCTTGCAAGTCTCCAAGTGGGACGAAGCCATCCAGGCGGCCCGCGTGGCTCTCAAGGCGGACCCCCAAAACAAC
>RFHN01000014.1 GCA_003695835.1 Armatimonadota bacterium | reverse complement strand
TTGCAAGGTTCTTCTATCTCATGCGTTCGGTGGATGCACACATGGACTTCGATCTGAGCCTCGCCAAAGAGCACAGCGAGAAGAACCCCGTGTATTACGTCCAGTACGCCCATGCTCGTCTCTGCTCACTCTTCCGGAGAGCGGAAGAGATGGGGTTCGCCGCCGACCCTTCCCAGGCGGAGCTGCTCACCGAACGGCCCGAGAGAGAGCTCATCCTCAAGGCGTGGGAGCTGGGCGCCGAAATCGAAAAGTCGTTCGAGGCTCGCCGAGTCCACAACCTCACCACCTACGCCGTGGACCTCGCGCGCTGCTATCACAACTTCTACGACAAGTGCCGAATTCTGCGAGAAGAGGACCCCGACCGCACCGTCGCTCGGCTGGCTCTTTGCGAATTGACGCGAAACGCCATCCGAGCCGTGTGCCACCTGCTCGGAATCACCGCTCCGGAAGAGATGTAGGCGGTATACTTTCCAGTCTGGAACGATGAGGATACGACAGAAGGAACTGAGGAAGCGTCGCCATCGCAAGGAGAAGAAGGTCAAGGAAGCCTTGCGCGCCGTGAGGGCTGCTGCCGCGCCGAAGAAGAAGGCGTCCGAAGCGGAGGCTGCCGGGTCCGAAACCAAAGCCCCTGCTAAGAAGACGGCCGCAAAGAAGACCGCTTCGAAGAAGACCGCTGCCAAGAAGACCGCAAAGAAGACCACCAAGAAGGCAGCTACCAAGAAGTCGGCGACCAAGAAGAAGGCCGAGGACGCTTCACCCGCTGAAGAACCGACCGAAGGTTAATCCTTCAACAGTACGCGCCTTAAAAGCTCCGAGGAGAGCAACCCCTCCGGGTCCAGCCGGGATTTCAGCTCACGGTATTGCTGCACCGCGTCCGCTCCGACCGCACGTTCGTACTGATCTGACGAGAGGACCGAGTCTTTGGCCAAGTAGAAGCGGGAACCAGCCGCCAAGGCGAGCTCCGTCATTTCGTTGGCAAGACTGAGGAACTTCTCCCATCTTTTCCCGTGCACGCGGAAGTCCAGGGCGAGGGAGTACCCGTCCACCGCGTGGCTGAGCAGGAAAGGGTCTGGCCTGTGCCTTTTCAGCACAGCGAGGAACGGCGGGAAACCGTGCTCATGCGCCATGGCGATGAGGGAGGGGAACAGCTGGGAGGACGACTCTTTTGGAGTAAACACCTGGTATTGCACCAATCCCGCCGGGCGGTAGGCGTGCTTCCAATTCGGGATGGAGTCCAAGAGGAAGTTGAAGGGCGCCAAACCTTGTCGGAAGCGATGTCCGTCTTGCCGCTTTCCGCTTCGATATTTGAGCGAGTTGATCCACCGCATCGTGAGCGGCCGTACCCACGGCCGCAGCAGGCGAGGAAGCGCCGTCTTCGGAATTCCGAAAACCGTCGTGGGGATTTGCTGGAACTCGACGGACAGACTCTCTTCAGGGTGGGGATCGTCGCCTTCTTTGAGATAGTTGGCGGAGTGCAGGATGGCGCGCCCAGCCTTCGCGCCCAAGGCAAACCCGTCTACCCACCCGACCGCATAGTCGTTCGATTGCGCCAGTTCGTCCAATCGGTCCAGGGTCTCGACCCAACGGCCGGTGGCGAATGCGGAGACGTCGAGCAGCCCGGAGTAGACCTTCTTCAGCTGAATCTCCGCCGCGACCACGACGCCAAGCCCACCGAAACCGCCTATGACCGCGTAGAAGAGTTCGGAGTTCTGGGAAGGGCTTAGAGGAAGGACGTCCCCGCCGGGGGTGAGCAGCCAAACAGCTCTCACGTGTTCGCCGATCGGACCGGCCCGGTAGTTGTTCTTTCCGTGAATGTTCGCGGCAAGCGCGCCTCCGAGGGTGACGGCTGCCGTTCCGCTTACGACCGGGGGCCACCATCCATCTTCCAGCACGTATTGCCAGACGTCCGCAATCGTTGCGCCCGGCTCCACCTGAATGACGCCGGTCGCCGGGTTCCACTCCAGAATGCGGCGCATGCGACTTAGGTCGAGGACGAAGGCTTCGCGGTTCAAGAAGGCATCGCCGTAGGAGTTCCCGCCCCCTTTGATCGCCACCGTTTTGCCGGCGTTTCGGGCGGCGTCGAATGCGTCCAAGATGCCCTCGACCGTGGACGGTCGAAAGACGTAGCAAGGCCCACCCACCGTCATGCCCCAGGCCTCGACTCGGCGGAGTCGGTCGGTCGGGAGCGGTTTCAAATGTTGAGCCTCCTGAAGAGGGGAGACGGGATCGCGCGGAGAATCTTCGACACGAGCCACCATTTGCCGGGTATGTACGCCGTTTTGTTCGGCTTGCCGGCAGCGCGGAGGATGAGACGGGCGGCGCGGTCAGCCGAAATCATGCCGGGAAGTTTGCCGCGGTCAGCCGTCATGGGAGTCTCCACCGGTCCGGGCTTGACCGTTACCACGCTCACTCCATTGGGCGCAAGCCGGTTCCGCAACGACTCTAAGTACGTCTCAAGCCCTGCCTTGCTGGCGGCGTAAACGGGATTGCCCTTGCGTCCCCGGTCGCCGGCGACGGAGCCGATGCCGACGATCGTGCCCTCCCTCGCTCGCTCGAAGCGCTTCGCTGCAAGATTGAGCCAAGCGATGGCTCCGGTGAGGTTGACCGCGATGATTTCGGCGTCCTTCTCGGTGTTGTACTCGTTCGGCTCGACGCGCGGCATGACGCCGGCGGCGTAGACGATCAGGTCGAGACCGCCCAGTTTCTCGATGGCTTCCTGGAAGGCAGGCTCGACCGTCTCCAGCTGTCGCACGTCGCAAGGCACGGAGATCGCCCGAGCGTCCTCTCGCCTCAACTCGTCCGCGAGGCTGTCCAGCTTCGTTCCGTCTCGCCCCACGAGGGCCACGTTGGTACCGCTGGAGAGGAGCTGGGACGCGATCTCCTTGCCGATGCCGCCGGTTGCACCCACGACGATCGCGTTCTTCCACTTCGAGTGCATGGTGTCGTAGTGTATCCGCTCTCCAGCGGGTTATCCCGAGTTCCGAAGCAGTTTCTCGTACGTAGCCCAAGCGGGCTTCGGTACGAACCCGAACGTTAGGTTGATCTGAAACATGGGGTTGGACTCCTCGTTGTCGGTCACAATAACGTCTGCGCCGCGCTCGATCGCATCTTGAATCGAGAGGTACTTGAGGGCAGACGCGATGCCCCGGCGGCGATGGGCGCGCGCCACACCGGTCATTTCTACGCCGAGGCGTTTCGGATTGCCGCCTCGGATCGCAAAAACCGTATATCCGCAGAGTTGGCCTCCATCCACGGCGACGATCCAGCTCTCCCGAACCGTAGTCGGAGCCTCCCAGCTACCCTTGATCCAGTCCTCAAAGGTCGGCGGCTCGTACTTGCCGGATTGAGGCGTGTCGCTCTCTACTTCGCAGGCAAGATGATAGAGGTTTCGGAGCTGGCTTGGATCCTGAGCGACCAGGTCCTCCGCTTTCACGAATCGAATTCCCTGAGCGAGGGCGCGATCGAGGTGGCCTCGGTGCGCGGACAGGTCGAAACCTTGAAGGTTGAGTTCCGAGATGGGATTCCGTTGAACGAGCGCGAATCCGTGTCGCGCCAAGAAAGCCCGCGATTCTTCGTGAGACTCGAGAATGCTCGTAAAAAGCCTGTCCATTCCGTCCGATGTCGCTGTCGTCTCAAGGAACTCGAGGCAACAAGATCCATAACCCCTCCTGCGGTAGGAGCTGGCGATTTGGATGGTGAAGTGATACCTCTGCGGATGGTAGCACCAATGCGTCTGACCGTACGTCAGGTACCCGATGATGCGGTCGTCCTCCATGACCATGTACCGAGCGAAGGGGAACCGATCCGGACGCCGTTCGTCCGCATCCCGGAACTCCTCGGCTGTTTCCGGTAGATCTGGGTACTGAGCGTTCCAGATCTCCGCCATGGCGGCGTATTCCGTAGGCGTCCTGCGGGCGGGAACGAGTCTCATCGTCGCAAGGTACCACTTGAGAGAATGTGCGGCGCAAATCGGCCGCCCCACTCGTCTCTATGATCGAGGGGCGCGAATCGCCCGCTCAAGGAGGTAGGGAATGGAGTTTCTCTCTGAATTGTGGCAACCGATTGTCTTGTCGGCCATCCTCGTTTTTGTCGCATCCTCTCTGATTCACATGTTCCTCCCGATTCACCGGGGCGAATGGCATAAGCTGCCGAACGAAGAGGAAGTGCGAAACGTGCTGAAGGGAACGCCACCCGGTCAGTACATGATCCCGTTCGGAACGATGGAGGAGATGAAGGACCCCGCGTTCCTGGAAAAGATGAAAGAAGGCCCGAACGGCACGATTGTTCTCTGGGCGGGCCCGCTCCAGATGGGCAAGAAGCTGCTCCAGACATTTCCCTTCTATCTGGTTGTGGGTATCTTCGTGGCCTACATCGGCTGGTTCTCGTTGCCGGAGGGGCCGGAGTACCTCAAGGTCTTCCAGATCTGTGGCGCTGCGGCCTTCATGGGGCATGGCCTCGGATGGATCCCGCAGATGATTTGGTTCGGCGGATCCTCGCGATCGTTCTGGACGTTCTTGTTCGACGCCGTCGTCTACACCGGGCTCACGGCGGGAACGTTCGGTTGGCTCTGGCCCCGAGGGTGAACCGCTCGACCCAAACGATGCGCGAAAGATCGGAGCTATAATCGTCGTATGAGCGCCCTGGCAATCGCCGCTGTTGTCGCTCTCGGGGCTGGCGTTGACCTCACCGAGCAGAACTTCGACCAATGGAAGCGGTACCTCGAACCCAAGCCCGCTGAGTGCGTCTTCGAGGGCATCGCTTGGCGTCCCACCTTCTACGACGCGGTCGTCGAGGCCCAAGAGAAGGACAAGCCGATCCTCCTTTGGGCCATGAACGGGCACCCGCTCGGCTGTACGTGAAACAACGGCATCATCGCCAGACGGGCCGTCTGGTCTGACCCGAGGGTAGTCGAACTTGCCTCCCACTTCATTCCCGCTGCGGACGAAGTCAGTCGCCTCCAGAGGGGCACAGACCCCGAGTGTCGCCTCTTCCAGCAAATCGCCGAACAGGGGCACTACGCCGGACGTACCCAGCCGACCAACACGCGTCAGGGAACGTATGCGGCCGCGCCGAATGGCGTTCTCTTGGCGTCCGCAAACACGAACGACCCGAAGCGGATGGCGGACATGCTCCGCCGCGCTCTCGAGAAGTGGAACTCAATGACCAAAGAGCAGCGCCTTCGGACGGATAACCCGCGCGACTGGGCTGACCAACTCCAGCGACCCGAGCGCCTCTATCCGAAGGACGGTCTCGTTCTTCGAGTCGTCGTCCGGGACTTGCCGCGGGAGGAAACCCCCGAGGATTGGCGAGGAGACGCTTGGAACCAAGACTTCGCCTGGTTCCGCCGAGACGAGATGCTTTCGTTGGCGCCGGAGAAGGCGGAGGTCGGCTCGACTGCGGCACTCGTCGCCCCCGCGGCGAGGCGCTTTGCGAGGGCGCACCTGATTGACACCGTCCGAGGGCAATCTCCTCCTTATGCGGAGAACGCTGTGCAACGGGCTGTACTCCTGTCCGAGGTCGTCGGGGTTTCGGACGAGAGAATCCGCCTGAAGATCACCGGCGAGGCTTTTATCGAGGAGGAAGGAACCTGGGCGATTCGCGGGTTTGACGACATGAACAACCCTCAGCGCCGGAAGCGGGGTGTGGACGTGAAGTTTCTGGGTTATGCGGAGTTTGATCGGAGCACGCGTCGGTTCGCCTCGTTCGCCGTCGTCGCTCTCGGAACCCGTTGGGGAGCCACCCAGTACAACGCGAGAGCGGACGATCTCGGACCTGCGCCCATCGGCTTCCTGCTGACGCTGGCTGACCCCGCCGATCGAGTCGCGCCGGCGAACTGGTGGGTCTACGGCTGGCGGTGAATCCCGCCGCTACAGCGGCGTTCTGATGGGTTGTCAACTCCGAAGCACGCCCGCGCCATAATCTCGCCGTTATGTCGGAAGAAGCGAAACGCACGGAAGAGCAGAAAGACGAGAAGCGACGGCCGCTGTCCACAGATCCTCCTGTTACCACCCAGCACCAGATCACGATTCAGGGCAAGCCGCTCAAGTACGAGGTAACGACCGGCTTCCTCCCGCTGAAGAACGACTTCGGCGAACACGAGGCGAACATCTTCTTTATCGCCTACACGGTGAAATCGAGCGCCAAGAAGCCTCGGCCGCTGATGTTCTCTTTCAACGGGGGGCCGGGTTCGTCCTCGGTTTGGCTGCACTTGGGCACAGTGGGGCCGAAGCGAGCGAAGATGCTGCCGGGTGGCGAGCTTCCGCCTCCGCCGTATCAGCTTGTTGACAATCCACACACGTGGCTCACCGAAACGGACGTCGTCTTCATTGATCCGGTCGGCACCGGCTTCAGCCGCGCGGCGACCGAAGAACTGGACAGGAAGTTCTGGGGCCTGAAGGGCGACATCGAGTCGGTGGGTGAGTTCATCCGTCTCTATCTCTCACGATATGACCGATGGGCGTCGCCGCTGTTCCTGGTCGGCGAGAGCTATGGCACGACGCGAGCCGCCGGTCTGGCGGGGCACCTCATCGAGAAGGGAATCGCCTTCAGCGGCATCGTGCTTGTGAGCGCGATTCTCAACTTCCAGACGGCGCGTTTCACCCAGGGGAATGATCTGCCCTACGTCCTCTTCCTGCCCTCCTACTGCGCCACCGCGTACTACCACAAGAGGATTGACACCAAGCGCCCGCTCCGCGAAACACTGAGAGAGTGCGAAGAGTGGGCGACCTCCGAGTATTACGCCATTTTGCAGAAAGGCGACCGAATCACCGACGCGGAAAGACAAAGGGCGATTGACCAGCTAGCGAAGTTCACCGGGTTGCGCAAGGAGTTCATTGACTACTCCAACCTGCGGATCAATATCCACCAGTTCTGCAAAGAGCTGCTACGGCACGAACGGCGCACCGTCGGGCGTTTGGACAGCCGCTTCAAGGGGATTGACAAGGACGTAGTGGAAGCGCGGCCCGAGCACGACCCAGCGATGGCCGCAACGCGCCCGCCCTACACGGCGATGGTCAACGACTACATCCGGCGCCAGCTCAAGTTTCGCACCGACGAACCGTACCACGTCTTCGGCGAGAAACTTTGGGAGAAGTGGGACTGGGGAAGCGCAGCCCAGGGGCATCCGGACACGAGCGACGCGCTCCGCGACGCTGTGAGCAAGAACCCCTACATGAAGGTCCTCATTGCGAGCGGATACTACGACCTCGCCACTCCCTACTTCGCGACGGAATGGACACTAGCGCACATGGGCCTCGACCCTTCGCTGCGCGACAACTTCACGACGGAAGAGTTCGAGGCGGGACACATGATGTACATTGACGAGAAGTGTCTGCGTCAACTCAAACAGGCCGCGGCGCGCTTCCTTAAGA
>RFHN01000179.1 GCA_003695835.1 Armatimonadota bacterium | reverse complement strand
CCTTTCGAGGCTACGCCCCCGAGGAGGTAGACGCATACCTCGACCAGGTACGAAAGGAGGTCGAACAACTGCAGGAGGACCTTCGATCGGCTCGAGCATCCAAGGAGATGACCGACGCCCAGGTCGAAGAGCTCAAGAACCGTACCACCCAACTCGAAGCCGACCTCGAAACCGCCCGAGGCCGGATTCAAGAGCTTGAAAGCGAACTCGCCTCGATGCGCGAGCGGCTGACCCAAGCTCAGTCGGAATTGGAGGAGCGATCGTCCCGGCTGCAATCGCTGGAAGCCGAACTGCGCGAAGCCAAAGCGCGAGCGGACGCCGCCGAAGCGCGCTCTCGGCAAGCCGAGGAGCAACTCGCTCAAAGAGATGCGACGATTCAAAGCCTGGAGGCCGAGATTTCACGATTGCGGGCGGAAGCGCCTTCGCCGGAGGAAGCGGCTGCGCCCGAGGCGGTCGTCGCGCTGGAGGAGCGGATCCGCGCTCTCGAAGAGGAGAACGAGCGGCTGAGGGCGCAACAGCCGGCCGAGTCAGCGGATGAGATCCTCCGGGCTGCGCAGAGAGCTGCCGAAGAGATTAAGCAATCGGCGCGCCTCGAAGCGGAAAAGGTGATGAAGGCGGCGGAGGAGCGATCCCAGCGCCTCACCGAGGAGCTTCGCCAGCGGCTGGCCAACCTCGAGCGCGAATACGAGAAGGCGCGGAGAGAGTACGACGAGTTCATCGCCAACGCGCGGCAGCTTGCCCACACGTTCTTGCTGAAATTGGATCAGAGCCGGGAAACGTTGTAGACGGGCGGTTCCTCGGACGGCGACTTGGGCTTCACAACGAGTTGGAAGTCGAACCAGGCCTCGAAGGCTCGCGGCCAGGGAAGTCGCACGCGCACGTTGGCGAGGTCGCTAAGGACGTAGACGCGGTCGCCATCCCGGATCTCTCGCCCCTTGAAGAAATCTTCAAAATACTTCTGGAGCAACCCGCCCGCGTTTCGATCCACCCATTCCTGCATCACGCGCAAGACGTATCCGCGGGCCTCGAGGGGGGTGGAGTCTGGCGCCTGGTCGAGCGCGCGATTGGCACGGGGCCGGAGGTAGGAATGGTAGCCGTAATCGCTAATCAGCCGATGGAGGAGAAACGTCTGCTGGGCTACCTCTCGCTCCAACACCGGCACTTCTCTGCGTATCGCCACCAAATATAGGTTCGCCTGCGCGACGGCGGTGCCGATCGTATTGCTGGCCGTATTCCAAGAGGCGTACGAGAGGAGTTCCGGGAAGAGTCCGGAATCCAGGAGCGCCCGCGAAAACCGTTCGTCCGGACTACCCAGCGAGTCGAAGTTGATATCTGCAACCGCGGCGTAGGGTCGTCCGTCCTGCACGGACAGGATGCCGTTGAGCAGCGCGGAGATGTCGTATGTGCTGGACCGCTCTGTATTTACAAAAAGCACGTAATCGGCTTGTTCCTCTTTATCCACGACGAACGCTCCACTTGCCAAGATCTGAGCCTTGATCGCTGTCAAGAGTGGCTGCGACTCGTAGGCGGCGGGCTTCGTGGCAGCCGCCTCGTCGGCAAGAACGATTCGCACGATCGGACGGTAATTCTCCTGGAACAGTACGGCCCGGCTGATCAAGAGGTTCGCAACCTGGTCAATCCCTTCGCACAAGAAAACGCGACCGAGGATTCCGAGACTCTCGGCGGTCTTTTGCAACTCCAGGCGTTCGGGATACTGCGGACCGTACCGCCGGGTGTCGTCCGAGCCAATGACGAGATAGGTGATCACACCGTCTCGGACCATTCGAATCAGTTCTTTCTGTACCTCGAGATTTCGTCTCCGCGCCTTCCAATACTCTTCGAGACGAGTCTTCGGTACGCGCTTCTTGAGTTCGTGATATTCGGCCGAAGGCTTCGCGCCGGTGCGTTGATATTTCTCTTCCAACTCCACGAGCCGCGCCAGGTCCATCCTCCACGGCTCGTTCTCGTCGGTGGCGGTTGGGGCTACGCGCATCAGCGCGGAATAGACGTAGATCGGCAGGTCCGGTTTGGCCTTTCGGATCTGTCGGAGAACTTGCAGGCGTTCGATTGCCACGGAAGCCGGCGTGTTCGGCTCGCGCGATGCGATGAGGCCGCCGTACGCGATCATGTCTGCGCTTAGGACGAGCGCTTCGACCTCGGAAGCGGCCACCGATCGGATCCATTCGCGAACTCGGTCCGCGTCTCCAGGCTTCGTAAACTCGCCGAGGATGGAGAGGTCGGGCGTCTGCACCTCGACGCCGGCGATTCGACCCAGCAACGCCGGCATCTGAGCCGTCGGCGGGCGCGAATCGAGAGGGAGAACCGCGATGCGACTCTGCCCAAACGCCGCACAACAAAGGAAAGCCAACGCGGTCACGGCCAGGCAGCGCATCGGAGAGAGTTTACCCCTGTAGGCGCATCGGCTGACCGGTAGAATACGAGCAGGGAGGGCATGGATTGTCCGAGCAGTATGGTCTCAACTTCGAGAGGATTCTGGCGCTTCTCGCCGTGATTCTTCCCACCTGCGTTTGGGTCGTCTGGGCGATCCGCAAAATGATTGATGCGGAGCTGAGCGCCGCCCAGGGCGTGGCTGCAATCGGTGTCAGCCTCATCCTGCTCTTCATCGCGATCGAGGGGGGCTTCTGGGTGGCGGTCATCATTGCGTCCCTCATGCTGGCCACGCTGGCCGCCGTGCCCTACCTCGCGAGTCGGATTGACCAGAGATTGCTCTTCGAGGTGGATGAGCACCTCTTGGAACAAGCCTTCGGAGCCTTCGGCGAGAACCCCGCGAATGCAGCCGCCCTCTTTCGCATCGCAACGGTCCTTTACGACGCCGGGCAGAGAGGGCATGCGATTCGGATCGCCGAATATGCGGCTTCGTTGCTTGGATCCGACGTGGATCCCGTAAGCAATCGAAGCCTGCGGGATCTTTTCCGAAAGGAGCTGAGCGATCTCAAGCGCTGGCAAGAGTACGCTCAACCCGAAGACTTCAAGCCGATTCGGTGTCTTCGATGCTCGATGGTGAACCCTCCGGGAACGATTGCCTGCAGTCGCTGCCAAGCGCCCGTCTTGCTCGACCACGCTCGTCGCCGCGCAGATCCCAAGCCCTTCTACGCGCGCCTCATTCTCGGATGGGTTGCGATCGCAACCGCACTTGGCATTTCCGTCTCGCTCGGCTTCGTGGTCAAGGGCAATGCCCTGGCGTTCGCTATCCTGGGCGTCGTCGCGCTCTTGGGGCTGTTCTTGGCTTGGCTGTTTCGTGGAGAGAGGGTTCTGCCTCCGCCCGTTTAGCAGAGTCCGTTCCCGGCTCGCTAAAATAGCGATGCTTTGATCGCAAAGGTTCGCACCGCCACGCTTTTGGGCATTGACGCCCTGGAAGTGATCGTGGAGGCCGCGCTTTCCGGCGGCACGCCTTACTTCGCGATCGTCGGTCTGCCGGATGCGGCTGTGAAAGAGTCCGGCGAGCGCGTCCACAACGCCATACGCAACTCCGGCTTCGACTGGCCCATCAAGCGCATCACGGTGAGCCTTGCGCCGGCGGACATGCGCAAGGAAGGCCCACTGCTGGATCTTCCCATCGCCATCTCGATCTTGGCGGCGAGCGGTCAGATTGATCAGGATCAGTTCGAGCAGACCATGATCGCGGGCGAGCTGGGCCTCGACGGGTTGATTCGACCCATCCGCGGCGCGGTGAACATCGCTCTCAAGTGTCAGGAGCTTGGCGTGCAGAGGTTGATCCTTCCGGAAGAGAACGCCCACGAGGCCAGCGTCGCGCCGGATGTCGCGGTCTATGGCGTCCAGCACCTCAAGGAAGTCTGCGAACTGCTGCTCGACCCGGACTCACGCACACCCGTTACTTCCGATTTTCAAGGGAATCTCAAGGCGGAGCCTCAATACGATGTGGACTTTGCCGACGTGAAGGGGCAGCAGCACGCCAAGCGCGCCATCGAGATTGCGGCTGCGGGAGGACACAACATGCTGATGATCGGCCCGCCGGGAAGCGGAAAGACGATGCTGGCCCGCCGGATTCCCACCGTCCTACCCCCTTTGACCCTCGACGAGGCGATCGAAGTCACTCGAATCTATTCGGCGGCGGGGCTGATGGACGGACGGAAGGGCCTCGTTTGGGAGCGACCGTTCCGAGCGCCTCACCATGGGGCAAGCCACGCGAGCATCGTCGGTGGGGGAAGAGTCCCTCGCCCGGGCCAGGTCTCGCTTGCCCACCACGGCGTTCTCTTCATGGACGAGATGCCGGAATTCGATCGCGATGTCTTGGAGGGTTTGCGGCAGCCGCTCGAGGACGGCGTCGTCTCGGTAGCTCGCGTGCAGGCTTCCTTAGACTTTCCCGCGGAGGTCATCCTGGTGGGGGCGATGAACCCGTGTCCCTGTGGGTTCCATAACGATCGCGTAAAGCCCTGCTCTTGCACGCCCGATCAGATTCGCCGATATATGGGCAAGATCAGCGGCCCGCTGCTCGATCGGATTGACCTTCACCTCGAAGTGCCGCGTCTCAACCAAGAAGAGCTGCTATCTGGAAAAGAGGGCGAGCCCTCCGCAAGCATTCGCGAGCGCGTTGTCCGTGCGAGACGGCGCCAGGCGGAGCGATTCCAGGGATCGAAAACGAAGGTGAACGGCCGCATGTCGCCCGCAGAGGTCCGGGAGATTTGCAGTCTGTCGCGCGAGACTTCCGAGTTCTTGAGGACTGCGGTAACGCGATTGGGAATGTCCGCCCGGGTCTTCGACCGCGTGTTGAAGGTGGCGCGAACCATCGCCGATCTCGCGGGCTCCGACCGGATCGAAACCGAGCATGTCGCTGAGGCGATCCAGTATCGGACGCTGGATCGAACGCTATAACTCTTTTTCGTTCGTTTCGCCGTCGTTGCCGTTTCGCATCTTCGACCGAACGATCGTCTTGCCGATTTCGGCGTACATTCGCGCCCTCGCCGTCGCGCCCTTGACGAGTCCGAACTTCGCCTCTTTGGGAGTGTGGGTCACGCCGTCCAAGTCCACGCGCACGATCTTGGCCCCTCTCTGCTTTGCAGTTTGGTGGATCGCGACTTCCACGCCCATGCGGCAGGCGATGAGGTTGGGCACAGCCTCGAGGATCTCGCGCTTCAGGGCGCGCTGGCCGGAAATCGAGGGCGTGATGGCCTGGGCGGCGTCGCTCCAGAGCTTGCCCTTCTTGAACAGTCCCAACGTCATGTCGGCGCCGCGAGTCATCGGCTCCAAGAGGGCGTTCACGTGGCGAGTCTCCAGTCCCACCAGGTCGGCGTCCAGCAAGAGAAGGATCGGGTGGCGCGCGACGTCGAGGCCGGTGGCAATCGCACCGCCCTTTCCGACGTTGATCGCCAAATCAATCACCTGCACCTTCGGATACTGAGCCGCAACGGCGGATGTCTCATCTTCCGAGCCGTCGTTCACAACGAGGATCTCATCCACCCACTCGCACGGCCAAACAGCGTCGAGGACCGCGCCGATTCGGGGCGCTTCGTTGTAGGCTGGGATGATGACGGAGACTTTCATCGGTTCCTTGCGGCGTACTGAGCTTCCAGTTCAGCGGTTACCTCTTGCGAAATCCGCTCGATCTCCTTTTTCGCGCGTTCAATTCGCGCGCCGGTCATCGGGTGGCTCCGCAGGTTGTTCGTGATGACGTCACCCTGCCCCTCCTTCTCGAGGCGCTGCAGCTTGGTGAAGAATCGAATCAGTCCGTTGGGGTCGTAGCCCGCACGGAAGGCATACCGGATGCCGTAGGAGTCCGCCTCGTATTCCATGTCTCGGCTGTAGCGCATCGAGACGAAGAGACTGGTGATCTGTGCAATGTCCTGCACGGCGCCCTGGGTTCCAATGAGAATGGCGATGTCTGCGAGCACGCCTTGAGAATACTGTTTTGCAGCGTGGCGTCGCGTAATGTGGGCGATTTCATGTGCTAATACGCAGGCGATCTCGTCTTCGTCCCCTTCCGAAAGGTCAATGAGTCCTCGGTAGACGTATACCGGGCCTCCGGGCAGGGAGAACGCATTCACTTGGCTGTCTTCGAGGATCTTGAACGTGAACGGCCAATCGAGTTGGTTCGCGGCGACGATTCGCTGACCCATGGATTCGATCATCGCGTTGTCGGCCGGGTTCCGGCTGACGACGTATTCCTTCTCCACCTCTTCCGCGACCTCTCGGCCGAGTCGGATCTCCTCATTTTTGCTGAGGATATTCGTCCCTTTGCAGCCCGCAAAGGGCAAAACGGCTCCGAGAGCCACCATTCCAACCAGCCAGCGAGCCAAGCGATTCATGCCAACCTCTCTTAGATTATACGGCGCAGGACGGCCTCCGGATACGCATCCTAATACCGATCGAGCGCCTGGATGATCTTGGTCAACGTGTCCTTGGCGTTGCCGAAGACCATCACCGTCTTGTCCATGTAGAACAGCTCGTTCTCGATCCCCGCGAATCCCGGGTTCATCGAACGCTTGAGCACCATACAGGTCCTTGCCTTGTCCACGTCCAGGATCGGCATGCCGTAGATGGGCGAGCTTTTGTCATGGCGCGCGGCAGGATTCACAACGTCGTTGGCGCCAATGACCAGCGCCACATCGCAGTCCGAAAACTCCGAGTTGATCTCTTCCAGTTCGAAGAGCTGCTCGTACGGAACATCCGCCTCCGCCAGGAGAACGTTCATGTGTCCGGGCATACGCCCCGCAACGGGGTGGACCGCAAACTTCACGGTCGCGCCTCTCTCGGAGAGTTTGTCAGCCAGCTCTTTGACGACGTGTTGGGCTTGCGCCACGGCCATGCCGTAGCCCGGGACGATAATGACGTTGTCCGCGTTGGAGAGCAGGATCGCCGCATCGTCCACTCCATACGCCTTGACCGATTTCGCCCCTTGACCGCCGCCAGCCGCGCCCTCCGGTTGACTGCCGAAAGCCCCGAAGAGGACGTTCGATAGCGGCCGATTCATCGCTTGGCACATTTGGAAAGTGAGAATGAGACCGCTGGCGCCGACCAGCGCGCCGCCGATGAGCAGCGCCGAGTTGCTGAGAACCAGGCCGGCTAACCCTGCGGCCGTCCCCGTAAAGGAGTTCAAGAGGGAGATGACGACCGGCATGTCCGCTCCGCCGATGGGTGTAACCGTCAACACGCCGAGCAGCAGAGCCAAGACGGTCAGCACGACGAAGAAGGGAACGGACAGGCCGCTTATGGTAAGCCACCCGGCCAGTCCCACCGTCCCGAGAACGAGCAAGAGGTTGACGATATGGTGTCCAGGGTAGGTCAGCGGCTTGCTGGGAAGCATCTCTTGGAGCTTGCCAAAAGCGATCAAGCTGCCGGCGAAGCTGACGCACCCGATGATCAGAGAGAGAATCGTCGTGATCTTGGCGAGAATCGCTAGCGACTCGAGCGCCCCGCCGTTCGAAGCGGCATCGTAGTACTCGACCAACGCAACGAGAGCGACCGCACCGCCGCCCAAACCGTTGAACAGGGCTACCATCTGAGGCATGGCGGTCATTGCGACTGTGCGAGCCGAATAGATGCCCAGGAACGTGCCCACCGCGGCAGCCACGAAGATCCATACCAGATTCTCAGGTCGAAATCCCGGCAAGAGGAAGGTCACGCCGAGCGCGACCGACATCCCGACCGCCGCAACGAGGTTGCCTAACCGCGCCGTCTTCGGCGTGTTCATCAGTTTGAGCGCCAGAATGAAACAGACAGCGGCGAGTAGGTAACCGGCGTTGATCCAGGCGATGTCAACTTCGGCGAACATCTCAGCGGTCCCCTCGCTTCTTGGAACGGAACATCTCCAGCATCCGGTCAGTGACGACGAACCCGCCGACCACATTGAGCGTTCCAAAGAGCACGGCTCCTATGCCCAGGATGATCTCGACCGGATGATCTGCCCGGCCCAAGACAATGAGGCCACCGACGAGGATCACGCCATGGATAGCGTTCGTCGCGGACATCAGTGGCGTGTGCAAGGTTTGCGGAACCTTCGCGATGATTTCCAGTCCGACGAAGACCGCCAGCACAATGATCGTCAACGTGGTTACGAGTTCCATGGTTTACGTTTCCTCTGCCATGAGTCGAGTCGGCTCGTGGGCGATGCGACCCTCGTACGTCAAGAGCGTTCCCGCTATGATCTCGTCGGAGAGGTCGAGCGAAAGCTCTCCCTCCGGCGCGATCAACTTCAAGAATTCGGTCAGGTTCTTGGAATACATCCTCGATGCGTCCATGGCCATGCTGGCGACGAGATCGGTGCGCCCGATGATGGTAACGCCGTTCACCTCTACCGTCTCGCCCGGCACCGTCTCTTCACAGTTGCCGCCGGCAACGGCCGCGAGGTCCACGATGACGCTTCCCGGTTGCATCGAACGAACGCCCTCGCTCGTGATGAGGATGGGCGCTCGCTTACCGGGAATCAGCGCGGTCGTAATCACAACGTCCCTCTTCGGCAGTCGCTCGGCGATGAGCGCGAGTTCCTGCTCGTAGATCGCTTGATCCACCTCTTTCGCGTAGCCCGATGCGTCTTCCGTTTCGTGGGGCGTCTCCGGCAGCCCGACGAAACGGGCGCCCAGGCTCTCGACTTGCTCTTTCACGGCCGGTCGGACGTCGAACGCCTCCACAAGGG
>RFHN01000178.1 GCA_003695835.1 Armatimonadota bacterium | reverse complement strand
TCGTCGCAACTGGTGTTGCCGCACGTCGGCTACTGGGTGTACGTGAATACCGAGACTCCCATCAACATCTTCTGGCCTCCGGTGTACGTGCCCGGTTTGCCCGGCTCGAGCCGCGACGTGGATCCGTTCAAGTCGAGCTCGAAGAACTGGCGGCTGCAACTGGTAGTTCGCGGTGAGGGTGAGACCGATGCCTCGAACTTCATCGGCATGGTTGAAACCCGACAGCGCGCGCTCGAGCTCTCAGCTCCTGAACCGCCTGCGATGCCGGGCAGCCAGATCGCGCTCTCGCTCTCTCGAGAAGACGAAAGCGGCAACCCGACCCTCTGGGCCCAAGACGTCCGAGAGAACCAAGGACGAGCCACCTACACGGTGAAGTTCTTCGCGAATCGAGCCGGTACGTTCGCGATCTCCTGGCCGAATATCGCTCAGGTCCCGCGCAACGTCCGACTCATGTTGCGCGATCCGCAAACAGGCCAAACGCGAGACCTGCGAACGAACTCGGCGTACACGTTCACGATGGGCGAGCCGGGCGAGCGGACGTTCCTCGTGACGGTCGAGCCGGGCACGGCGGCGAGGCCGGTGATTGGCGGCGTCCAGATCGTCAGCGACAGCCGGGACGTCAACTCCGCAGTCACGATCCAGTACTCGATCTCGACCAGCGCGCAGGTGACGGTGCGCATCCTGAGCCCGAGCGGACAGGAAGTCTACACCGCTCTCCGGGGCCGCTCGAGCGACGCCGGTAGCAACAGCGTCGTGTGGAACAAACGAGACAACAACGGACGCGCCGTCGCACCCGGTAACTACATCGTCGAGATCCTCGCGGAGACCGCCGATGGCCAGCGTGCACGCGTGACGCGACCGGTGATCGTGGTTCGCTAACGAATAGGACGAAGAGAATGAAGGGCGTCAGCGGTACAAGGCGAGCGAGCAGCTTCCTTGTGCTGCTGGCGCTCTTCCTGTTGAGCGCGTTCCAACAGCAACCTGCGAAACCCGTCTTGGCGACGTTCGGGATTGGGCTGGGCGAGAAAGCGCTCGCGAAGGCGGAATGGAAATTCGAACAGCGTGCGAGCGACCTCTTCCGGAAGAACCTGTCGGAAGGCGATGCCTACCGCGTGGTCCCGTTCTCCCGCACGCATCCGTCCGTTCAGCGGGCGTTGGCGGAGCGAACCCTGCCGAGCGAGCTTCTTCTGCCTCCGTTCACCGGAATGGTCGGACAGGAGTTCAAGGTGGTGAAGCTCGCGAAGTTGATGCGGGCGGACTACGCCGTCAGCGGTACGATTGACCGGTTGACGGTTGAGGGAGATGGCACGAAGGCGACGGCCGTGGTCATCTTCGAACTGTACGACGTCGCAAAAGGGAAGATGGCGGGAACGACGGGCGCGACCTTCGAAGCCAGCGGAGAGAATGAAGCCGCTTCGGTGGCAAAGCTGATCGAGGAGGTCGCGACGAAGGGCGCGGCGGAAAGCAAGAAACTCTTGGACGAATACCGGGCAAAGGCTTCGGGAGGAGGCTAAGGATCTTGCGGTGTTGTCTCCATGTCTGCGCGTCATTGGCAGCCCTGGTCGCGCTTACCGGTTCCGCGTACGCGGTGGGCTCCATACGACTGAGCAACTACCCACAGCTCGCCGTGGCGGACGGGCATAGCACGATTACGATTAGCGCGGAGGTGCGTCAGAGCGACGGAAGCAAAGTTGCGGACGGGACGCCCGTGCGGTTCTCAGCTGCCGGCGCAACGTTCCGGGAGTCCGATGTCGGGACGGTAGACGGGATCGCGCGCGCGGTGTTGATCGCGCCGTCGGAGCCGGGCGTGGTTCGGGTGACCGCCAGCGTTACCTCCATCGGCACGATCAGCACGCTGGATGTCCAGTTCGTGAAGGACCGGAGCGAACTGAGTTTGGCTCGACAGTACGTCGAGGTTCAGTCCGAAGGCAGTCTCTTCTACAGCAACCAGATCAACGTACTCTCAGCGGCAGCGCCCGGGCGTGGAGTTTCCCTCCGATACGGTGGAGTGAGGATCCGAGCGTCTGACCTCCAGCTGGACACGTCCTCGCTCACGGTCGTTGCGGTCGATGCCGAACTGTCGGTTGGGGAAGAGAGCTTGGAGTGTCGCCGCTTGCGCTATGTCCTTCCCCAACGGACCGGCGTGGCGATCGCTCTGGTGGAAGGACGAGCCGCAGGCGTCGAGCTCGTTGCAGCCAAGGCAAAAGTGGCGGAAAACGGGGTGGATCCGGGCGCTTTCGAGTTTCGCGACGTTGGGACATCCCAGACGAGCGTTCACGCTACCTCCGTTGTCGTTTTTCCGAACCGGGAGATACAGTTTCGCCACGCGCGCCTCTTCGTGGGAGACACGAAGGTGATGAGTCTCCCGCTCTACGCTCTCAAGACCCACCAAGGTCCGGAGCTGTTTACCGATCAGGTGGTCGGATTTGAGAACGGGAGCCTACAGGTCAACTACCCGTACTACCTTTCTCTCAGCCCTTCGTTCACGTCCGCGCTCCGATTGAGGAGCGGGCAGAACTATGGTCGCGGGGCCAGTTCCTCGCGTGGATTTTTCCTCGATTTGGAGAACACATACCTCGTGGGCACGGATGGCGAAGGTTCGGTTACGCTTTCCGGGATCGGGCGAAAGGACATCAGCCTGAGCTTTCGTCACACCCAGCGATTCGGGGAACGCTCGAGCGTGAGCGCCCTGCTCGACTTTCCCAACTTCAATAGCATCTACGGGGGGCTGAACGCTTTCCGAAGTTTCAAGGGCTACACGGTTTCGTTGAGCGCCAACAGCAGCAAGTCGTTCTCGGGCCCGTCCTATGAATCGCAACGCGCCGACCTTTCCCTGACGACCGATCGAAAGCCGGTGCCCGGATTGCCCGGCTCGTACTCGATCGGTTTGACTCTCAATACCTCAAAAGCGACCTTTTTTGGCACGAAGAGCGAGCAGAGCGGGTACGGCGTTCGGGGGCAGTGGTTCATGAATCCCTTGCAGCTCGGCTCGGGAATGGTGCTGACGAACAGTATCACAGTCTCGCAGCTCTGGTCAGGCAACCAAGCCAAGCCGTTCGGAATCGTGGCTACGACGTCGCTCTCGACCAACCTTTCGCGAACGTCGAACCTCCGTCTGACTTACGACTTCACCAAGGACTCATTTAGCTCTTCGTTCTTTGGGAACCATCGGCTGAGTGGCGAGCTTTATTGGGCAGAGAGCCGCTTCGCGGCGAGCGTCTTCGGAGCGAAGAGCTTGGACATCGACTCGATGAACTGGTTCGCCGACGTTTCCTATATCCTGGGCCCCTCGTGGAGGGTCGGTGGGATCTTCAGCGTAGACGAATTCGCAGGTCAAAGCATCGAGGACCAAACGCTTCTACTTGGGTACCGCATGGGCCTGCGTGAGCTGGCACTGACCTACTCCGTTCGAACCGGTC
The DNA here is from genome assembly GCA_003695835.1 of Armatimonadota bacterium. Lineage (GTDB taxonomy): Bacteria > Armatimonadota > Fimbriimonadia > Fimbriimonadales > ATM1 > J051. The sequence goes on along the minus strand of RFHN01000178.1, from coordinate 425 downwards.
GCTTCGGAATCGAGCTGTTGAATGCGCCGATTCGTTAGGCGAATTGCGCTCCTCGTAGCCGGCTGCGCGGTACCAGCACTTTGCCTCTCTTCGCCTCTCCCGCCATCGTTCGGCGCGTTCGGCTACCCTGGGCCGTACCAACTGGCTTTCTTCCGGTGTGACGAATCCACGATCACCTTCGCAGAGGGGCGCGCCATACGGTACAGCCCCGCCGACAGCGATTGGAGCGTTCAGAGGCTGTCTTGTTTGGACAAAGTCATCGTCTATCGCCCGCAGTCGGGCTATCCGGTGCGCGCCCGTTTGGATGCCGCCTCCTCTTCGATCTCGCTCGAGTACCGCGACGGTTTCCTCCTCGAAGGGACGGGCAGCCCGCCATTGCTGACTTGGGCTGATGCGAGCGCCGGAGCGGGCGTGCCTACGCCACG
>RFHN01000177.1 GCA_003695835.1 Armatimonadota bacterium | reverse complement strand
GCAGTGATTGCGAGTTGTATCGTCTCGAGGTCGCGCATCTCGCCCACCAGAATCACGTCGGGGTTCTGTCGCATGACGTGGCGGAGGGCGTCCGCGAAGCTATGCGTGTCCACACCGAGCTCGCGTTGATTGATGATCGAGATCTGATCCCGATGCATGTACTCGATCGGGTCCTCGATGGTCATGATATGGTGGCGCTTCTGCGTGTTGATGTGGTGGACCATTGCGGCGAGCGTCGTGCTCTTTCCCGATCCGGTCGGACCGGTTACCAGAATCAGACCGCGGGGGAGCAACGCGAGTCGCTTCGTTACAGGCGGCAGCCCAAGTTCGTCAATCGTCTTGATCTGGAAAGGGATGACTCGAAAGACTGCTCCGAGTTGTTGCCGGTGCCAAAACATGTTCACGCGGAACCGGCTCAAGTTGGGCACTTCGTAAGACAGGTCGAGCTCTTTGAAGCTTTCCAACCTGGCCCAGCGTTCCTCGGAGAGGATGCTGGTCAGCAGCCGATGCACCTCGTCTACGCTGAGCGCGGGGTGGTTCGTTTTGATGAGAGTGCCATGCACGCGCATAACGGGTGGCGTGCCCGGCTTGATATGAAGGTCACTTGCCTCACGGTCTACAAGTTCCCTCAGAAGGTCGTCTATCGTAATCTGCATTCAGTCGTCGTACTTTTATCGTCGGAGGAGTTGGCGAAGTTCCGAAACGATTCCCGCGTAGTTCAATGCAGTCTCTTCCGTAATCACGCCTGCTTTGACGTACTTGACAAGGCTTTGGTTCATCGTCTGCATGCCCCAGAAGTGGCCTTCCGAGATGGCATGGTAAAGCTCGCCGAAGTGTCCGTCCTCGATCAGCTTGCTGATCGTCGGCGTGCAGATCATCACTTCACAGGCGCAGACGCGGCCGTTTCCGTCCGCGCGCGGAACGAGCTTCTGCGAGATCACCGCTCGCAACGATCCAGCCAATCGCAAGCAGAGGTGGTTCTTCTCGTGCGGCGGGAACATGTTGATGATACGGTCGAGCGTGTCGTGGGCGCTCGGCGTGTGAACCGTTGAGAAGACCAAGTGACCGGTTTCACCGGCTTGGAGTGCTACGTTCATCGTCTCGACGTCGCGCATCTCACCGACGAGGATGACGTCCGGCGCCTCGCGGACCACCGCGCGCATCGCCGTGTGGAAGTCCTTCGTGTCAATGTGCACTTCGCGCTGACTGACGTAAGCCAGCTTGTCCTCATGGACGAATTCGAGCGGGTCCTCGATCGTGACGATGTGACACGGCCGGGTTCGGTTGATGAGGTCAATGACTGCCGCCAGCGAGGTCGTCTTTCCAGAACCGGTCGGACCCGTAAACAGAACGAGACCCTGCCGGTGCTTGGCGACCTCGTTCAGGACGGGCGGTAGACCGAGCTGCTCGATGGAGAGGATCTCGAGGGGGATCAGACGGAAGACGCCAGCGTATGTGCCGCGCTGGAAGTAGAGGTTCGCGCGAATGCGCATCTTCTTGCCGACGGCGAACGCAAGGTCCATCTCCAACCGTTCCTCAAACTCGGCGGCCTGTCGCGGCGTCATGACGCTCAGGACCAGACGCTTCGAGTTCTCCTCGTCAATCTCCCCCCACTCGCCGGGAAGCTCCTTGACGACCGCGTGCTGTCGCATCTTCGGTACGGAGCCAGCCTTAATAAAGAGGTCCGAAGCCTTGTGCTCAAAAGCGATTTCGAGCAGTTCATGCAAAGTTGCGTTCTTGATGTCCGGCATAGTTGTTCTTACATCCTTCGACGTCGAGTTTCGGTTCGTGCCCGTCGCGTGGCAGGCCGAGGCCGCAAGGCCAAGTATACCAACGCCCCAACGAGCACCGCGCCTCCGACGATGGCGCCGAGCAGCCACTGCGGCATCCCACCGTTAGACGGGGATACCGACCCGTTTTGTTGGTGCGCCAGCGTTTCCGGGAACTGAATCTCTTCGGGATTCTGCGTCAGCAGGACGACCCGATACTCCACTTGCGGCAACGAGGGGTCGTAATCCGCCGAGACGACAGCCGAATCCGTCCGAGCCGACTGGACCGTCACGCCCGGTACGGGACGCACCCCTTCGAACACGACGGCGAGCGTCTTGATCGTGTCTGGCTCCGGCGCCCCAGCGAAGGCGCGGGCGAACGGGAGAATGCGCAGTACGCCCGAGTCTTGAATCACTCCGTCCGTCGCAAACGAAGCGAACACGACCTTGCCCGCTTTGGTTTCGGGATCCCCGCCCAGAGCGCGGGAGCTGACGACAAGCCCTCTCAACCCAGCGCCCAGCTCCTCGCTGATGCGCGCGCATTGCTGCTTGAGCAGCTCCTCAGGGTAGTTCTCCTTCACCATGAGGATCTCGACGTAGTCGGCACCCACGGTGGACTTCCGTACGCGAACGATGACGTCCGGCCGACCCTGCAGGATCGGCTCTTGATCGGCTGCCTGAGCCCAAGCGGTTCCGCTCAGGCACGCGATCGCGAAGAAAATCGAGAGGAACCTCATGTCGCGTGGGCGTGAGCAAAGGCATCGAAGAGGCATCGCCCGTCTGTCGAACCGAGCTCTTGGAGGATGGCTCGTTCCGGGTGAGGCATCATGCCCAGCACGTTTCCTCGTTCGTTGAGGACACCGGCTATGTTCTGTACTGACCCGTTCGGGTTGGCCTCTTCGGTTACTTCGCCGGTCGGCGTACAGTACACGAAAGCGATCCGGTTTTCCTGCGAGAGCCGTTTGAGAGTCTCTTCTTCGGCGACGTACCGTCCCTCGTTGTGCGCGATCGGCATCGCCAAAGGCTTCTCGCAGGCTTGAGTCCAAAGCGACTCTCGGTTCACCGCTTTGATGTGTACCGTTCGGCACAGAAAGCGCTGTCCTACGTTGGGCAGCAGCGCTCCCGGCAGTAGGCCTGCCTCGATCAGCACCTGAAACCCGTTGCAGATGCCGATGACGGGGCCTCCACCCTCGGCAAACTGGCGAACCGCGTCCATCACGGGAGCGCGAGCTGCGATCGCACCGCACCGGAGGTAATCGCCGTACGTAAAGCCGCCCGGAATGACAACGAGGTCGAATCCGGTCAACGTGTCGCTCGCGTGCCAGACATATTCTGTCTCGATGCCTAGGCCCCTTAATCCGAAGAGGGCGTCCTGGTCGCAGTTGCTGCCGGGGATCTGAACGATCGCCGCCTTCATCCTTCCACTTCCTCGATTTCGAACTCCTCCGTAACGGGGTTTGCGAGAAGCTTCCTACACATCTCCTCGACCGCGCTGCGGTCGGCGGCCTGTGCTTCGATCTCGATGAGCTTTCCGATGCGCACGTTCTGCACGTCGTCGAATCCGAGCGAGTTCAGCGCGTCTCGAACGGTTCTTCCCGCGGAGTCAAGAAGCTGTGGCTTGAGAGTCACGTAAACGCGATACCGCTTCACGGCCGCCATTCTAACACTTTCGGGGCGTCGTACGAAGCAACTGCCGGGTGCATCCCGCCCAAAGCGCGCAGCGGGTGGAGCCAAAAATCAAGTAGAATCCTGATGATGCCGGTTTCCGTTGTCGTTCCGGACGAGTTCAAACCTCTGTGGGAAACGGGCGACGCCAGCCCGATCGTCAAGTACCCAGCGGAGGTTCTGCGCATCCCTGCCAAGCCGGTCGAACGTGTCAACAAAGAGCTGCGGCAATTGGCGGAGGAGATGATTCGTGCGATGCGGCAGGCGAATGGTATCGGGCTGGCCGGCCCTCAGGTCGGCCGCTCCGTGCGCGTGATCATCACGGCCGCGGAAGGCCGCCCCCGCGCGATGTTCAACCCGGAAATCCTGGAAGCATCGGGCGAAGTGGTGGGGCAAGAGGGCTGCCTCAGCCTCCCTGGGCTTTACGGCGATGTGCCGCGCGCGCAGAGGGTGAAGGTTCGGTTCCTGGACGATCAAAACCGCGTGCGCGTAGAGGAACACGAGGGTCTATCCGCGCGGGTCATTCAACATGAAGTGGATCACTTGGACGGAATCCTCTTCATTGACAAAGTGATTGTGGAGACTTTGCACTGGGAGTGGCCGTCGGGCGCGGGCGAGCGGGTGTGAGCGTTGTCTTCTTTGGCTCGTCCGAGTTTGCCATAAGACCCCTGGAGGCGATCGCTGACGAGATCTCTCTCGTCGTTACGCAGCCGCCAAGACCCGCTGGAAGAGGCCGAAGGCTGACCCGCACGCCGGTGCACGATCGCGCCGAGCAGTTGGGGTTGCCGGTTGAAGCGCCCGCGCGTTGCCGTGACGAGGCGTTCGTCGCGCGGGTCCGGGGGTTGGAGCCGCTCGCCCTCATTGTAGCCAGCTACGGGCAGATCCTTCCGAAGGCGCTGCTTGATGCCGCCCCGCGCGGGGGGATCAATCTACACGCTTCGCTGCTACCGAAGTATCGGGGCGCTGCTCCGATTCAACGAGCCATCCTGAACGGAGAGCGGACGACAGGCGTTACGCTCATGCAAATGGACGAAGGGTGCGACACCGGCCCGGTCATCGCATCGGTGGAGACGGAGATAGGCGATGACGAGACGGCGGGAGAGCTCGAAGCAAGATTGTCGAGCCTGGCAGCCGAACTCCTGGTGGGACAGTGGGCCTCGCTCCGCGATGGGACGTACGTGTCCATTCCCCAGGACGATTCGCTCGCAACGACCGCGCCGAAGATGCGGCGTGAGGACGGCGCCCTCCGGTTCGACGAGCCGGCGGATCTCGCATACCGTCGCTTCAGGGCCGCGACGCCGAAACCGGGGTGCCACCTGCCCGTCGGCGATGGGTATGTCCTCGTCGTTTCCGCTCGCCCAGCGGGTGCGGCGAGCCTCCAGCCGGGCGCCTTCGTCGGGTTTGAGGGTGACGCGATGGTTGTCGCCTTCGCGGAGGGGACCTCCCTCGCAGTCGGCTCCGTCCTTCCCCCAGGGAAAAAAGAGATGCCCGGTCGGGCGTTCGTCGCTGGGCGGCGCTGGCGGCCGGGCGAGCGGCTCACCTGAACCGGACCGGTTCGCGGGCATTGGAACCTGGCATTGGAACCTTTTTTGCCGCTCCGGCGTTGAAAGAAGCAGGAAGGGGAGTTTTAGGCGCATTCACTACCTTCTCTCTCCTCACCTCCTCAAGCCCCGTTCCGCCCCCTCCCGGGACGGGGCACTCTCTTTCTTGGTATTCTGCAAGCATGCGAGCCTTTGCCATCGCCCTCGGACTCGGTTTCCTGCTGTTTGCAGCCGGTTGCGGGCAGGGCGGAACGTCGCACCAGGCGGCAAAGACCGAGCCGGACACGCGCAACCGTATCGAGCTCACCGCGGCTGACGGTATGAACATCAGCGCGTACCTTTACCGAGCGCCCGGCAAAGAGAAAGGGCCTCTGATCCTACTGTTCCATCAAGCTGGGTCGAGCGCGCACGAATACGATCCCATAGCCCCGCGGCTGGCTAAAGAAGGGTTCTCCTGCCTGGCTGTGGACCAGCGGTCGGGCGGGGATCTCTATGGGGTGAATCGGACCATGGCTGACAACCACCTGACGAGCGCGCCGCCGTACGAAGACGCCTATCAAGATATGGAGGCGGCTCTGGACTGGGCGGTACAGAATGGATATTCGCCCATCTTGGCTTGGGGGAGCAGCTACTCCGCTTCGCTGGTATTCCGGCTCGCTGCCGAGCACAAACAGGTTGCTGCCGTGCTGGCGTTTTCGCCGGGCGAGTACATGACCGAGAAGGGCGTTGTCGCCGGATGGGCGAGCCGGGTCAATGTCCCCACATTCGTAGCCTCGGCGCCGGCGGAGGTGGACCAGGCGAGCGCTATCTTCGAGAAGGTAGCGAGTTCCGACAAGCGGCAGTACGTTCCGGACAAGGGCGTGCACGGTTCCAGCATGCTTCGCGAGGACAAGAATCCGGATGGGGCGGAAGGGGTCTGGCAGGCCGTGCTCAGCTTTTTGCGTCCGTTCCAGGAAACGAAAGTCTGAGGGTTCCAGAGAGGGCGGAAACGGCGGTCGCGACGATCCATCCCCAAAGCAAAGCATGATAAGTGCCCGGTAGGTACGTGACGTTCCCTGCAGGGTTGTAGACCACATGGTACAGAGGCAGGGCAGCCGCGAAGCCATAGAGAAGCACAAACCAGCCTCGGGGTCTGTCCACCGAGAACGCGAAGACGAGTGCCAAGAAGCACCACGCGCCGCTTAGCAAGCCGGCCCAAGTCGAGCCAAGTAGCAGCCACGCGGCGTCTCCCAGAAGCAGCGCAACGGCGACCAGCCCGCCGAGTGCCGTGG
>RFHN01000176.1 GCA_003695835.1 Armatimonadota bacterium | reverse complement strand
GGCGGAAATCTGTTTCTTCTTCAGCGGTCCGCTCTCCCAAGTCTGATGCCTCGCTTGGAGGCGGCGTACCAGAGTCGAAAGTCGCCCGCCGCGCTCGCGCGGATCGTCGGCGTCGGCACGTTACTCCGCGTTCTGCTCGGGCAGCTCGTTCCTTGGACGCTGCCGATTCCCTACCTGGAGCGACAGGTCGGTCGGGTACTCGGGCTGTCCGTGCACGCCGTTCCCGTACACAGCGCGGATATCGGGGCCGACGTGGACAACCTCGAACAGTACGAGCAGGCCCTGCTTGCGGCTTCACCCGGCGATCCCGTCTGAAGTACTTGCCCGATTCTGCCGATACTACGGAAAGTGAACCTTGGAGAAATGACTCCGCACGCTGGCGACCTCATATTGCGCGACACAGGCCCCACGAGCTTGGAGCGGGTCGAGCGTGCCATCGCCTCCGTACGCGGAGTCACTTCTTGTCGAGCAGTTCTCCGCCGAGACGCGTCCGGGCGACCCTTTATCATCGGCCTTGTCTCGGCTCAGGTGGACGAAGCGATCACGCCCGAGGTCGTCTTGGAGGTTGTACGGAAGACGTGGCCGAAACCGCACTGGCCCGACCAGGTGATTGTCGCTTACATCGAAGGGGAGCAGGCGCGAAGACGGCGCGCAGCCTGACCTCTACTCCTCCTCGACTTCCTCTGCCTCTTCGTCCTCGTCTGCTTCTACCAGCTCGGCGTCCACATCCTCGACGAGGTCTTCCTCCTCTTCCTCATACTTCATCTTGCCGCTCGTGATGGCGAGGATCTTCTCATAGGACGTGTCCGCAGCCTCCTCCGAGCGAAACTTGACGTTGACGTTATCCAACCACTTGGGAAGGTTAGGAATCTCCTTCCCCGTTATGTGACACTTTGGCATGGTACTCCTCCTGCTGTTCGGCCTCACCGTACTCTTGTAAGTACGCTTCGTATTCTCGCACATACGCCCGATGGCTCAAGTAGCCGTTCACGAAAAAGATCAACGAAGCCACCACGTAATACCAAGGTAGCGCCGAAGCGAACGGCTGCCCGGGATCTCGGATGTACTCCGCGCCTCGGATGAATCCAAGGACCGCGATGATCAACAGCAAGATCCCAAAAAGAAAGTAGGTGTTCTTCCACCAAGCCGGCTTCGGCAACATCTTTGGGCTCATAGGCGAGAACGAGAGTATACCGTTCACGCAGCCATGAGCGCGCTGAGGAACTCCTTCTTCGTCTTCTCGACGGCCTCGTTCAAGTACTGGAGCCAAGTAGGATCGTTGAGCTCGAACTTGAACGCCACTTCTTCCTCCACGGGCCAGCGTTCCGGAGCGAAGTTCTCTCCGAGCGCCTGTTTCCAGTAGAGGTAGTCCGCAGCGTGGACGAACTCCACGAAGTCTCTCTTATGCTCGGCGTGCCGCGGGTCGTGGTGGAAGCCGATGACGTCACAGAGCATCTCGGGAAGTTTCCACTTCCGGGCCAGCGCCAAGCCAATGGCCTCGTGATCGAATCCGAAGGCCATTCGCTCTGCCGCCACGTCGGGCATCCTGCGCTGGGCTGCGGCTGTAAGTGTGTTGTCGTACTGCTTCCCTAACGCGGTCATCAAGGCGATCTTGCCGAGATCGTGCAACAGGCCGCAGCAGAACGCCTCCTCCTGGAAGGCAGGCGCGTATTTGCGTGCGAGCTCGCTGGCGTATAGCGCTGTCGTGAGCAGGTGGTCCCACATCTCCCGCCCCCGGCGGCCGTGCAACTCAGGCTGGTCCAGCCATGTGTGCGCGGCGGCCATCATGGCGAGACTCCGAATCGTCGCCATCCCCAACAGAATGACGCCCATCCGGACCGTCGTTACCTGCCCAGGCACTCCGTAGTAGGCGGAATTCGCCACGCGGAGAACGTCGGCCGTGAGCGTGGGCTCCGAACGAATGCTGTCCGCGAGCTCCTCCGCCGAAGCGTCCGGATCGCCGGCCAGTTGAATCACTTTGAGCACCGGCGCAGACATGGCCGGCAACCGCTGGAGAGTCTCCAGAACTTTCTCCGCCTTCTCGTACCCTTCCATACCTGTCAAACCCCCTGGCTGCCGAATGGGACCAAATGCCCACTCAAGCAGGCTTGTGTAAGCGAGTCTTTCCACGTGCTGCTATACTGGAACCCAGCAATAGAGCGGAGAATCCACGATGTTTGCGACTTTGATTTGTTTGGCTGCGATTTCCCAGGGACAACCTCTCATCCATGACACCTTCGAAGAGTCCACTTCGTCATGGCTGACGCTTTCGCCTTCGTACACGGTCCGCAAGACGACGAACTCTTTGGACGTGAAGAGCGGGAACGGGGCGCTCGAGTTCACCTATGTATATGTCGAGGGCGAGGCTCCCCTGCTTCTCCGCCAGGTTGGCGATCTCACGGGTGCAAAAGGAATCTCTCTTTGGCTGAAGACTTCGCGCGCCGCCTACGTAGTACTGGCGCTAGCCGAGGGAGAGGCGGGAAAGGGCGAGCGGTACGGCGTGCCCGTCTACATCCCCGCCAACACGTGGACGAAGGTAGAGGCGAACCTGGACGACTTCGCACTCTTCGACGATAGCCCGATTGACAACCGCAAGCTCGACCTGGACAAGCTCGCCTTCTTCGGCGTAATCGAGGTACTGAGCACCTTTGTCAAAGGACCAACGATGGAGTATCTCTTCGGGCCTCGAACCGGGACGAACGCCCTGTGGATAGACGACTTCCAGGTCCTCCCCACGAAGCCGGCAAGCGGCGCCTTCACGGGTGGAAACCTGATTGACGGGTGTAACCGAGGGTACGTGTCCTGGCTTCCGCTTCTTGGCATGGATCTGGCGCCTTCGTCGGACGGGCTGCGCGTACGCTACGAAAGGATGCAAGCGCGAATCTACGGCATGCTCCGTGGCGTGTCGCCCGCGAGCATCACCGCCGAGAAGGAACTGGTCCTCACAGTCCGCTGCGCTCAGGAACTGCGTATGGTCGTCGGATTCGAAGAGACCGACGGTGAGAAGTGGCAGGCGACGGCGACGTTCCCGGGTGGCAACGAAACGGTGGATGTGGTCATCCCGTTCGATAGCCTCGCACCGGCCGACGACAGCGGGAAGGCGGACGGCAAGTTCAGCCCCAGCAAGCTCAAGCTCCTATCCCTGATCGACATCACCGAGGCGGAGCCGGGCACGGTCGGCGAGTTCGTGCTCAAGCGGGTTGAGGCGCGTTGAAAGCGGTATAACGCGCCGCTGATGAAGCGCCTGGACTGCATCGTCCGCGTGAACAAACTCGAAGACGTCCAAGCGGCTCTCGAAGAGGCGGGCATCTACGGGATGACTGTGGAGTCCGTCCGCGGTCATGGCCGCCAGCAGGGCCGCACGGAGCTGTACCGGGGCAGCACCTACGCGGTCAACCTCTTGCCAAAGGTACGCATCGAGATCGTCGTCAACGACGATCAGGTGGAGCAGGTTATCGAGGTCTTGCAGGAAGCGGCGCGAACCGGCGAGATCGGGGACGGCAAGATCTTCATCAGCGAAGTCCTCGATGCCGTGCGAATCCGAACGGGCGAGCGGGGCCCGAGCGCCCTTTAGACGTCTATGACCGGAACGTCCGAGCCGTTGACCTTCTCGTGATAGACGAGCGCAAGCGCCATAGCAACCATGATCGCCTGGGCGGCTACGTGATACCGGTCAATCAACCACCACGTAACAGGACTGCAAATGAACAACCATAACATGTAAATCGCAGGAACAGCTGCGAGCGCCTTGTGGAACGGGTTCCGCAGCTGCAAATAAGACGTTACAATGGCATACAGAAATCCCGCGTAGCAGAGCAGGATCAGCGCCATGCCGACCACTCCGCCGACCGCAAGCGGATAGAGCCAGGAGTTGTCAATAAACGTAATCGGCAGGTTTTCCAAGGTGTCCCATTGGAACTCCCAACCGAATCGGACGCCTGGCCCTGCACCGAGAATCGGATACTGACGCCAGATGGCTTCGGCTCGGCGCAAGTGGAAGAGTCTTTCGTCAATCCCTGGGTCGGCTCGAATCGCCTGTTCATTGATGAGGGTCAATCGGGTGTATGCCTTGTTCACCGACTCATCGAACCCGGCCTTTACTTTTCCACCGATTCCCTGGATTGCGAGAACGAGCACGATGATCGCCGTGACGAACCTGAGCATCGAAGCGAGCCGCTCCCGCATCGGCATGAAAAAGATCATCAATAGCGGAATGCAGACGAAGAGGGCAGCGTAGTGGATTCGTCCTCGGTCAAAGAACACGACAGCCAGTGCGGAGAGGACGGCTCCCAGCGCGAGCAACTGCCACGAGCGTTTCTTGGCAAATCCGAGAATGACCAAGCCCAGGAAGATGACGACGATACTCATCCCCAACAAGTTGGTCTTGACCGTAACGTCGTAAAACGAGCGGACGGCCGGACCGCCGTACCCCGTCCAGCTCAGAATCTGCTGCCCAACACGGAACTCCGCCATCGTAGAGAGAACGGCTCCGAAGAACTGCGGAATCAAGAGCACGAGGAAGAACGACTTCCAGACTCGGCCTGTTGTCAGGACGAGATAGGTCGGAATGGCGAGGACGAAGTAAAGCCAACCGACCGCCTGGATCAACGCGTTGTCTTGGCGGTTCCACAGGAAGAAGGCGATCAGGATGTATCCGGCAGAATAGAGAAAGAGTGCAATCGGTGCGACCGTGATGCTGGCCGGAATCTTGGGACGGTGTTTCTGGCCCATCCAGTACACGACTCCAGCCACAAACGCAAGAAAGAACATGAGGTCCGACGGCGCGGCGGCACCCTTGATCCGCATCCCCAGTTGCGGCACGTTGCCATAGAAGATGCTGTGTCCCATGATGAGGCCGAGCAGAAGCAACCACTCGTGCTTGGTCAGCATCACGGTGAAGACAACAACCGTAAAGAACAGACCGCCAAGACCGATGAGCACCCGGCTGGGGTCTTTCATGAGCAGCGCGGCCACGCCGCCCGCAATCACGATCAGACCGGTGAATACCATGAAGAAGGTCAGCAGGCGCTGCCGACCCGGCTTCCCCTCGACCAAACCCTCGAGGAATCGGGCAACTCGGACTGTGGCGCTCATGTGACCCATCGCTTGTGCTTGACTCTCCTACCTGATAGACGGATGAACCCGCCAAGTATACTGCAGCCTCCCATGGAAACCGTAGCCTGCGATATTCGAGATTTCTCCCTCGCCGATGCCGGCAAAAAGAGGATTGACTGGGCAGAGCGGGAGATGCCTGTCCTTCGGCTCATCCGACAACGCTTTGAGAAGGAAAAACCGCTTGCTGGCCAGCGCGTCGTCGCCTGTCTCCACGTGACGACCGAAACCGCCAATCTGCTGAAGACCCTGAAGGCCGGGGGGGCGGAAGTCGCCGTCTGTGCGAGCAACCCGCTCAGCACGCAAGACGATGTTGCCGCGTCTCTCGTCGTCCACGAAGGAATCCAGGCGTTCTGCATCAAAGGCGAGGACCACGACACCTATTATCGTCACATCCACCAGGCTCTCGACCTCAAGCCGACGCTGACGATGGACGATGGCGCCGATACCGTGGGCATCGTGCACAGCGAACGCCGGGAGTTGATACCGGACATCATCGGCGGAACCGAAGAGACGACGACGGGTGTGATCCGCCTCCGAGCGATGGCGAAGGACGGTGTGCTTGCCTATCCGATCGTGGCGGTGAATGACGCGGACACGAAGCACTTCTTCGACAATCGCTACGGCACGGGCCAGTCCACGATTGACGGAATCCTTCGTGCAACGAACATCCTGATTGCCGGCAGGACCGTCGTCGTAGCGGGCTACGGTTGGTGCGGCAAGGGCGTGGCAATGCGGGCCAGAGGTATGGGCGCACGAGTGATCGTGACGGAGGTCGCCCCAACGAAAGCGCTCGAGGCATTGATGGACGGCTTCGAGGTGATGCCGATGGCAAAAGCCGCACCCATTGGGGACCTCTTTATCACCGTGACCGGCTGCAAGCATGTGATTCGCAAGGAACACTTCGAGGCGATGAAGGACGGAGCGATCGTGTGCAACTCCGGCCACTTCAACGTGGAGCTGGACCTCGACGGCCTCGAATCGCTGGCGAATTCCAAGGAAGAAGCGCGGCCGTTTGTGGATCAGTTCCGTCTGCCGAGCGGCAAGAGCGTGTTCGTCCTCGGCGAGGGGCGCCTCATCAATCTCGCCGCGGCCGAGGGGCATCCCGCAAGCGTCATGGACATGAGCTTCGCGAACCAAGCGCTTTGTGCCGAGTGGATGGCCAAGAACGCCTCCACGCTCGAGAAGGGCGTGTACAGCGTTCCGAAGGAGATTGACGAGCAGGTGGCGAGCCTGAAGCTACAGAGCCAGGGGGTCGAAATTGACGTCCTGACGCCTGAGCAACAGAAGTACCTCACGAGCTGGCAAGAGGGCACATAGACACCGAGAACAGAAGGGCCTGCCG
>RFHN01000175.1 GCA_003695835.1 Armatimonadota bacterium | reverse complement strand
CTTCCAACTCGGAGAGGATCCGGTACACGGTGACAACATCCACACTCTTGCCCTGATCCTTCAGCGTATCTCGAATCTCGTAGGCGCCCAGCGGGGCATTCGATCGAGCCAGCGTTTCGATCACGAGGCGCAGCGGACGCGTGAGGCGACGGCCGGCAGCCTTCATCGTCTCCAAAGCGTGGCCGAGAATCGGCTCGACGCGATCTTCCGACGCGATGTTGCAGGGCAAGCGCACCATATGCAACAGTATAGCATATGTGGAATCCGGACGATCAGCGGAGCGGTAGGGGCCGCAATTCCGTCTTTTCTTATAGAGATTCGACCTCGGCGAGGCCGAATTTCGGGCACAGAACCCGGTGTCTGTGCTAGAATCCGGGTACCGAGGTTCAGGTGAGCGCATGACTGCGCGCCCTGAGCCGAGGCCCCAGATCACGGAGGATAAGAAAGCAAGTGGAGTTCTACAACGTAAAAACGAAGAGCAAGGTGAATGTTCCCGAATCGAACATCACGAAGAAGAAGATGGTCCGCAAGACCAAGAACGGTACTACGCAGACTCGGTACGCCCTGATTGCGCAGGTGGACGGCATGAAGCTGTGGAAGTTCGTCAATCAGGAGACGTACGAGAAGACCAACGTCAAAGAGGAGAAGTAGACCGCTTCGATTCAACGTGGGCGTATGGAGCCTTCGGCTCGCGCCCACGTTAACCTATCGGTTAGGCCGCTGACAGCAGTTGGGGCGGCAGTAGGTCGGGAGTCAGTTCCGTTTTGTCTTTGGGCGCCAGCACCACGGCGCGCTCCATTGCGTTCTCCAGCTCTCGCACGTTTCCGGGCCACGAGTACCGGAGTAGCAACCGCTCCGCGTCTTTGGAGAGGCCGCTCAGCTGTGTGCCGTTCTCTGCCGCGTACCGCTCGATGAAGTGCAGCGCGAGCGGAATCACATCTTCCTTTCGCTCGCGAAGCGGTGGCAACTCGATGTGGAGCACCTGTAGACGATAGAAGAGATCCTCGCGGAACTGGCCCTCGTCCACCGCCTTGCGTAAATCCCGGTTCGTCGCCGCGATCAGCCGGACGTCTACGTCAATCGGCACGGAAGAGCCAAGGCGCTCGATCTGGCGCTCTTGCAGCACGCGCAGGAGCTTGACCTGAATGGCAGGCGGGACCTCTCCGATCTCGTCCAGGAAGAGCGTGCCCCCGTCGGCGACTTCGAACCGCCCGCGTCGCATCGAATCCGCTCCGGTGAATGCGCCCCGCTCGTATCCAAAGAGCTCGCTTTCAAGAAGCGTCTCCGGTAGCGCCGCGCAGCTGACCGCGACAAACGCGGCGTCGGCGCGCGGGCTGAGGCGATGAATCGTCTTCGCGATGACCTCCTTGCCCGTACCGCTCTCCCCCGTGATGAGAACGGTCGCCCGCGAGTCCGCCACCTGCTTCACGAGGGCAAGAATCTCTTTCATCTTCTCCGACTCCGCGATCAGCCCGAGGTTCGAACCGTCGCTCTTCTTGGCCGGTTTTTTCGTTGCCTTCGAGCCGCTCTTTGGAAGGAAATGCGCGACCGTACGCTTCAAGACTTCCAAGTCGAAAGGCTTGGTGATGTAGTCCACCGCCCCGAGCCGCATCGCCTCGACGGCCTGGGGGATCGTGCCGTAGGCAGTCATGATGAGGACGGGCAGATCTTCTCGGCGCGAGCGTACGTGCGCGAGCAGCTCCACGCCGGTGATGCCGGGCATGAGCACATCCGTTAAGACGAGGTCAATCGTTGGGTCGGAGGCGATGGCCTGCAGAGCCTCGTCCCCGCTTTCGACGGCGGTGACCTTGTAGTTCGAACGTTCGAAAGCTGCTTTCAGGATCTTCCTGATGTTGCCCTCGTCGTCCACGATCAGCAGGTGCCTCTTTCGCCTCACGTCGTTCCTCCCGGAAAGATCATCGTAACCGTTGTTCCTTTGCCTCGCCTCGATTCGACGCTCATGCTTCCGCGGTGCGCCTCGACCGTTTTCTTGACGTTGCACAGCCCCAGCCCGGTCCCGTTCGCCTTCGTGGTATAGAACGGCGTAAACAGGTGGCTCAACTGTTCCTCCGTCATTCCTTCACCCTCATCCGCGATTCTTACTCGCACCCCCTTCGGGGATTTCGTAACTGAGACCGTAAGACAACCGCCCTCCGGCATGGCTTCGACCGCGTTTCGGATCAGGTTTCGAACCGCCTGGGACAGTCGCACGGGGTCCCCCATGATTATCGGCTTTCTCTTCCCTCGCCTGTAGGAAACGCGGATGCCCGCTTGTCGCAGATACGGCTCGTCGTGAGCGAGTACCTCTTCGATCAGTTCCGCCAGGTTGACCTCTTCGGGCGCCACCTCGACCGGCCGCGCGAAGTCGAGGAACTCGTTGCAAAGGCGCTCGAGGTCGGCAACCTCTTCGAGGACGACCTCCGCCCATTCTCGAGCCTTCTTCAGTCGCCGCTCCGAGGTAATCATCTGAGCCGCGCCTCGGATACTGGTTAGAGGGTTGCGTAGTTCGTGTGCGATCGCGGCGGTCATCTGCCCGATCTCGGCGAGGCGCTTCACCCGCGCAAGCTCCCTTTCCTGTTCGAGGCGAGGGCCCAAGTCTTCCAGAACGAGGATTGCGCCGCCGGCGAACGGAATTGCGTCCACACAGACCGGCCTACCGTCGGGGCTCGTAAACTCGTCGCGCCTGCGAACGCCATTGAGAGCGCTAAGGATGCAACCGCTGAACGTCTCCAGCGATCGGGGAGGCAGCTCGCTCACCAACTGCTCCCACGGATGGCGCGACCGGCGCGTACCCGTCAGGCCGAGCAGCTCGTACGCCGCCGGGTTGGATTCGCGGACTCGGCCATGCGCGTCCAGCGCGATTACGCCCAACGTCAGCGTCTGCAAGATGGCGTTCATGCGCTGCGCCTGGTCCCGCTCGGCGGCCAGCGTGGAAGCCAGGCGAGTCAGCATGCGAGCGTGCTGGAGGCTGGACGCGGTTGTTTGGGCGTATCGCCTCGCTTTGGCGATCGCGGCCGCTGCGAAGGGCTCGGACTTCTCGGCAACAATCAACGCGATCGCACCCGCTCCCGGAGTGGAAAGCGGCCAGTAGAGAACGGTCCGGCCGGGCTGCTGATCCTCGACGAATCCGCGCAGAGCCGCCTGGAGGACTCGCTCATCCGTTCCCCGGATGGACCTCACCCACTCGAACCCGCCTTCACGGTCGGACGCGCCAGCCAGCAGGAAGGAGGAGGTCTCTTCGGCGAAAAGATACAAAAGGGTGATGTCCGCCGCGAGAAGCTGCTTCCAGCTATTCGCAACTATGCTGTAGTAGTCATCCTGGCTCTGGTGGGGGTTCCATGCTAGCGCGCGGATCACAGAGTCCTCATGGAGCGGTTCGGCCATCCCTTGTTGGGATTATCGGCAGGAACCGAGGCCCATTAGAAGGTTTGGTGCAAGCCGAACTGGTTGAGCGCTTCCGGGAAGTCCAGGACGCTGTCTTCGGGGATTACGAGATCCTCGGGAATGACGAGGTCGGCAGTCTCCCCGGCGTCGCTCAGATGAAGTTCGAGCGTGCGCCATCCGAAAGCGCTGAGATCGAAGTAGAGCACGGTGGCGCAAGGCTGCGTGGTCTCGGCAGGCAGAACGTCCTCCCAGTCCTCGCCGGGGAGCTTTGCCGTCACTCCGAATTCGTGCGTCCTGGCATTACAGGAAAGGGCGATGGCAGGAGCCTCGCCGGGCGTTGCCGCGGTCGTAGCGGTCAGCGAGATCGTTGCGCACAGAAGAGCGATCACCGAGTCACCTCACCAGCAACCATACCCGAGGTCTGATACGTTTGTGTGGCTTTTCTCGTCTCACTTATGAAAAACGGGTAAGGTTTGCCCTTCCAAGGATGGTGATGGACATGAAATCAAGGACACGATTCTGCGTTGCTGCGGCCTCGGCCGTGTTTGCCCTCGGCCTCTTCGCTGCCCCGGCTCGAAGCCAGAACCTCCCCGGATTCGGGGTCGAGCTACGAGCCGGTTACTTCTGGCCCGCGAACGGACGAGCCTCCGCCGCGAAGGCCCAGTGGTTCACGGTCGGCACGGAATTCAAGATCTTCGACGATCTCATTTTCTTCAAGAACCCGATCAACCCTGGCTACTTCAGCCTATCGGCGGACTTGATGGAGGGTGGCGGATTCCGAAGCGTACCGGTGTTGGTCAACTACGTGACCCGCGTCTCTGAGCACCTCTCTGCGAGCGCGGGGGCAGGAGTCAGCTTCACCAGCCGGCCCGGCTTCGACGATGGCGCCTCGTTCGCGTACCAGCTTTCCCTTCGGTACGACTGGTCTGTGAGCGGGTTCCCCGTCATCGTGCGGCTGGCTTGGAACAGCGTCGCATCCGTGGACCAAGAGTTGGATGGGTTCTCCCTGACGGGCGGCGTCAAGTTCTGAGCCGAAAAGACCCGCATTTTCTTGGGCTTCCGCGGTGAACCCTGCGGCTCGTCATGCGTACAACTGTATGGAGCCGCTTGAAGTGGACATTGCGGGTGCTTTGAATATGTCGCAGCACGAGGCTGGCAACGGAATCAGCGACCAGTTGCTGGTTGCCCGGTGCCAGTCGGACGATTGGGCTGCCTTTGACGCCTTGGTGGACCGATACCAAGCGCGCGTCTTCGGTTTTGTACGCCGAATGGTCCCCTCGCATGAGGAGGCGGAGGATATCGCCCAAGAGGTCTTCGTGCGGGCATTCCGAAACATTCACCGTTATGACGGTCGCGCGTCCGTTGCGGGGTGGCTTTTCAAGATTGCGACGAACCTCTGCATTGATAGCCGCCGCAAGCGGTCGCGGAGAGTCGCGGAGGTGCCATTGGAGGTGGATGGCAGCCCAGTCGTAGAGGTGGCGGATCCAAAGGGAGACCCGGAACCGATCGTATTTGCGCAGCAGATGGAAGAGGTGATCGCTTCGGCTCTGGACTCGCTGTCTGAGCGTCTCAAACCGGTAATCCTGCTGCACGACGTCGAGGGATTGAGCTATGAAGAGATCGCCAACGCCCTCGGGATCCCGGTTGGGACGGTGAAGTCGCGTCTCTTCCTCGCGCGAGAGCGGCTGCAGCAAGCGCTCTCGGAGTACATGGGGGGTGATACAAGTCATGGATAAGAAGAAACTGTTGGAAAAGATCGAACGCGAAGAGCAGCTCTCGTTGGTCGAGCAAGCGCACGTAGAAGAGCTGCTTGCGAACGACCCGATCCACGGTCGGATCCGCGAGACTCTTCAGGCTCTTCCGCAAGATGCTCCCAGCCTGGAATGGCGCTCGCGCCTCAACGAGAGATTGCGCCGCGAGAAGCGGCAGCCGGCCAAGCGGTTTGCTTGGAGCCGATTGGGGTGGGCACTCTCCGCCGCCGCCTGCACGATCGTGATCGCAACCGTATTGGTTCTGCAAAGGATTCCGGGCGCAGAAGAGCCTCAACCCGTCATCTCAGCCAGCCAGCTGATGGAATGGCATGAGGAGGCGACGGGCGCCGCCGCGCTGCCGGAGGACGGCGCCAGGATGAGCACATTCGCCATCGCGGACGAGGGGGCGCGAACCGTGAACGAAGTCGAAGACCTCTTGTACGGTACGTCGCTGGAGTCGCTATGAGGCTGATCCTGCCGTTCTTCCTTCTGCTGTCCCTTCTTGGCTCCGCATTCGCGCAAGCGGACCGTCCCGTCCTCGCGCGCCTTCAAGAGATGCTCAGTCGCCAAGAAGCGATTCGGATGAGCGGTGTACGGGTCGTCTCTCTCCGAATCAACGGCGAGCTGCGCAACGTTGTCGAATTCGTCATCCGAGACGGGAGGCGGTCGCGCACCGAATTCCCGAACGACCCGGTGCGCAAGGGCATGATCATCATCGAGGACGGGTCCCGCCGCCTCGAATATATCCCGCACCTGAACGAATTGCGCCGAAGCCCTTCCCGCAGGGATCAAACGCTGATGCAAATGCAACGGCTCATCGCAGCCGCTCGACAAGGTCAGGTGCGAATTCAGATGGCGGACGGCGGTAGCGTCGCCGATCGCCCGACCGTTCGGTTCGATTTGGCGGACGCACGCGGGAATCTGGCTCAACGGCTGTGGTTTGATCGCGAGACCGGTCTGCTCTTGAAGGCACAGCAGCTCGGTCGGGGAGGCGCCTTGATGGGTGGCTTCGAGTTCCGGCGTGTCGCCTACAACCCCGCCATCACTCCGGACCTGTTCCAGTTTCACCGCGAGGGGGTCCGCATTGTTGACGAGGCTCCCGGAATCAACGTGCCTTGGGCTCTCCGGCCGACCTGGCTTCCCCAGGGGTTTGAGCCGATCGGCGAAGGCATGCGCATGGCGCAAGGCCGGCGCATCGCCCTCTTGCACTTCACGGACGGAGCGCACCACATCACGATCTTCCAGAGTCAGGGAGCACGCCTGGGCGACGACGTTCGGGGCAACGCCCGCTTCAACATCGTAACGAAACAGGTAGGAGACCTCTCGCTCGCTGCGGTTGGCGATGTTTCCGTTGATGTTTTGAAGAAAATCTTGGACTCTATGGCGCGGATGAACCCGGAGCGTGACGCAGTCGGCACTCCGTAAACGTTCATAATAGTAGCGATCCATGTCAAGTCGTAAGCAGGCCGGGCGCCAGCCAAGCCCGAGATGGCTGCGCTATCTCAAGCGAACCCTCGCCGTTTTCGCCCTTCTCCTCCTCGCTGGAGTCGTGGCGCTGGGCGGTTACACATGGGTCGTTTTCCAATCGCTGAAAGACCGAGTTACGCAGATCTCCCGAATCGAGAAGGTGCTAATGCGGGAGCCGACGAAGATCGTCTCGGCGGACGGCGTTGTGCTCTACCGGATGACCACGGAGTTGCGCGAGTGGGTGGAGTACCCCGACATTCCCAAGACGGTGATTGACGCGACCGTTGCGGCGGAGGACGAGCGGTTCTGGTCACACGGGGGCGTGGATGGACCCGCGATCCTTCGCGCCCTATGGGTGAACCTGACCAGCGGACGCATCCGCCAGGGCGGGAGCACGATCACCCAACAGGTCGCGAAGCGCCTGCTGACCAGCGGAGAACGGAGCCTCAAGCGGAAGATCGAAGACGCCTGCCTCGCCATCCAGATCGAGCGTCAACTTACGAAAGAGCAGATTCTCACGATTTACTTGAATGAGGTGTTTTATGGCTCCCAGGCTTACGGCATCAAGGCGGCCGCCAAGGTGTACTTCGGCAAAGACCTGAAGGACCTCACGATTGGCGAGGCGGCCTTGCTGGCGCGGCTTCCCCGCCGGCCCTCTACGGAGAACCCGTTCGTGAACCCGAAGGCGGCCATTCAGAACCGCAACGTCGTCCTCAAGATCATGCGCGACCAGGGCTGGATCTCCGAAGCGGAATACGCGAAGGCGAAGGAAGAACCGCTTAAGCTGTCGCGATCCGATGTCGTCAAGACGAACCTCGGCATCATGCGCGCACCGTACTTCGTGACCTATGTTCTCGACCAGATGCGCGAGGAGTTTCCCAATCAAGACTTCGCTCGCGGCGGATACACCATCTACACCACTTTGAACACGAAGGCGCAAGAGGCTGTGGAAAAGGCGGTCCTCGACGAGGTGAAGCGGAACAAATCTCGCCGCGTCACCGAGGGTGCGATGGTCGTGCTGGACCTCAGCGGCCGAATTCTCGCCATGGTTGGGGGGACCGACTTTCACCGCTCGCAGTACAACGTGATCACCCAGGGCCGACGCCAACCCGGATCGGCCTTCAAGCCCTTCGTCTACGCGGCGGCGCTCGAACTGGGCAAGATCAAGCCGTCTTCCGCCATCTCGAACGAGCCGTTCGTGTGGCGCAACCCGGCGACGGGAGAGGTCTGGAAGCCGAAGGGTGGCGGGACCGGAGGCAAGGTGAGCGTTCAGACGGCATTGACGAAGTCCATCAACGTCCCCGCTGTCCACGTCGGAATGATGGTTGGGCCGCAGACCGTAGCGGGCTTCGCCAAACAGACCTTCGGCATTGATTCGCCTCTCTACCCCGGCCCCGCCCTCGCTTTGGGATCCAGCGCGGTGAATCCGCTGGAGATGGCGGAGGCGTACAGCGTCTTTGCAACCGGTGGCGATCGGGTTACGGCCTATGGCATTACGCGCGTGGAAGGCCCTGGCGGCGTCGTCCTACGCGAGTTCCGTCCACGCATCGTCCGCAACGTCCTGAGCGAGGAGACCGCGAAGGTGATGAATGACCTTCTGCATCTTGTGGTTCTGCAGGGTACGGGTCGGCGCGCGCGCTCGGTTCTCAATGCTGCGGGCAAGACAGGTACGACCAGCGACCACAAGGACGCGTGGTTCGTAGGATATACCACGAAGTTCATCGGAGTCAGCTGGGTAGCGAATGCCACATACGATCCCAACCGAAATCCGCCGTGGAAGTATGGCGAAATGCGGGGTGTGTTCGGTGGCGAAGTGGCTGCTCCCATGTGGGCCGACGCGATGGCAAAGATTCAGAAGATCTTCAAAGAGGGACCCTCGGGTTACAAGCCGAAACAGTACGGCGCCCGCGAAGATCCGGATGAAGTTACGGTCAATATCTGCGTGGAGACAGGCGACCGCGCGGTGAAGGGTTGTCCCCGCACGGAGACGCGCACGATGACGAAGGAAGAGGCCGACGCGCTTCCTCCCTGCGGCATCCATGGCGACCTGACGGAGCCACACCCTGACGAAGGTACGGGCCATGCTCCGGAGCCGCCGCGACCCACGAACGGCGGCGACCGTACGCCAGCAGCCGAGCGGAGGATGGTCGAAATCGAGGTCTGCGTGGAGACCGGAAAGAGGGCGACCACGTATTGTCCCGTGAAACGAAAAATGAAGTTTCCTGTTGGCGAAGAACCGATTACCCCGTGTCCGGTCCATAAGCCATGAGCGGAACGGCGCCTTCGCAGAAGGGACGCGCAATCCCACCGCTCACCCGGTCCGCTTTCGTCGTCCCGATTGCCGTTTTCTTGGGGCTGTTTGCTGTTGTGATGCGGCTTTGGTACCTCCAGGTGGTCCGCGGGGAAGAGTTGAGCCGCATGGCGGTGGAGAAGCGCACGCTCCGCGTGCCGATCCCGCCGCCCCGCGGGAAGATCCTCGATCGAAAAGGCACCACGATTGCGGGGCTCACGGAAAGCCTTGTGGCGATGGTCACGCCAGCGGACATGGAGGGCAACGACCGAGCGATCCGCCGCCTCGCTGAGCTCTTGTCTCTCGATCCGAGCGACTTGAAGAAGCAGATCGAAGAGAACGCCTACCGAAAGTACCTTCCCTTCGTCGCCAAAGTCGGCTTGACTCCAGAGGAAGCGATCCGCGTCGAAGAGGAGGGGGCCTTCCTACCTGGCGTTTTCGTTCGCTCTGAGACACTGCGGAAGTATCCGCACGCGAATGCGTTCGCTCATGTGCTCGGGCACGTTCGGCAGCCTCGACAGGAAGACCTGGAACGGCTGGCGGATCTGGGCGACATCCCCACGTACGTAGGGCAGGACGGTTTGGAGCGTACCTACGACCGATTGTTACTGGGAAAGTGCGGCCACGAGTCGGTCACGATTGACGTGCGGATGCGACCGACGAGCAACCCTGTCGTAGAGCCACCCACCCCGGGCGAAGATCTTCGGACAACGCTCGACACGAGACTTCAGCTCAAAGCGTTCGATCTTCTGGCGGGAAGACGCGGAGCCGTGGTCGCGCTGGATCCGAGGGATGGCGCGGTTCTCTGTCTGGTCAGCAGTCCCTCGTTCAACCCAAACGTAATGCTGGGCCGCATCCCCAAAGACGTCTGGGCCAACCTCAATAGCGAGGCGAGACCGATGTTCAACCGCGCCATCGCGGGCACCTACAACCCAGGATCGACATTCAAGATCGCGACGCTGGTGACCGCGATCCGCGAAGGCCTGGTGAGTCCCGCGACGACGTTCGTTTGCAACGGCTCCGTTCGAATCGGCAACCGGACGGTTCGCTGCCTTGGCCACCATGGACGAATCACCTACCAAACGGCGATCGAGAAGTCCTGTAACGTCTTTTTTGCTGAATTGGGCTCGCGGATCGAAAGAAAGGAGCTGGTCAGCGTTGCGCAAGAGTTCGGGATTGGAGTCGAAACGGGAATTGACATACCGGGCGAAGCCGCGGGCCTTCTGCCCACGGATGAATGGCTCCAATCCCGCAAAGAGAACTGGTACACCGGGGATACGGTGAACCTTGCCATCGGCCAGGGACGCCTTGGGGTCACGCCCCTTCAGATGGCATCGTATGTCAGTCTGATCGCCAACCGTGGCGTAGCGTATCGTCCTCACATCGCGGCGACGAACAAACCACCCGAACGACTCACGGCGGTAACGCTCGACTCGACTTGGTGGGACCGAATCGTGGGAGCGATGAGAAAAGTGGTGGAATCCGGTACCGGCGTTCGCGCCCGCATTGAGGGGATCTCGATTGCCGGGAAAACCGGAAGCGCGCAGACAGGCCCCGGTCGGAAGCCGCACGGCTGGTTCATTGCATTCGCGCCGGTCGAGCGCCCGACGATCGCCCTCGCCGTCGTGGTGGAGAATTCGGACGAAGGCGGCCGGGTGGCTGCGCCGATTGCCCACGAGCTGTTGAAGGAGTACTTCAAAGGCCAGCCAAGCCAATAGGCGGCAAGACGAGGCTGGCCGCCTCTCGCCTGATTTCAACTGCTTCGCTCTCCCGCCCCTCTTGCTGGAGCAGCTCCGCCAGCTTGTAACCGACGTCGCGGAGTTGTAGCGAGAGGTTCCGAGCACGGACAACGGTCTCGCCCGCAAGCGGCGTCTGGGCTGCAACGGTCAAGTATTCCGTGAATTCCTGCATCGAAAGCCCCAATTCGTCGGCGATCTCGAGAGCGGTAATTGGCCCGTTCTTCCGCCGCCCGAGGTTTTCGCGGGCTTCGTAGACACGGAAAAGACCGGTTTGGCGGAGGAGCTCGGGCGTCGTCTTGAGGCGGTAGTCACGCAGCAAATCGTAGGCAGCGCGAAGCTGCTTGATCTGTTCTGCCCGGTCGCCCTTTTGCGCGGCGCGATCTGCGAGAAACAGGTGCGCATCGAGCGTGCTCAACTCAACGAGCCACGGCAAGGACCGTAAGCGGAAGAAGAGGCTTCCCTCCATCGCCACGAGATCGTTCGCGACCTTCTCGGCGTCCTGGGTGTGCCCTGCCGCTTGCTCGATCCGAAGAAGGGTGGCGAGCCAACGAGGGTTGGCAGGCTCTGCCTCGTGAGCGTAGAGGAGTTCGCGCACGGCGCCCTTGTGTTCGCCGGTGAGTTCCAACGCCTCTGCGAGGGCGGCGTGCCTTGCCGGCGTCGGATCCAGCGCCTTGGCGCGGAGCAATGGCGTAAGCGCTTGCTTGGGCTTGCCTTGCTCCATGCGGAATCTTCCTTCCAAGTCGTACGGCACAGGATCGAGGGGCGCCAAGCGGGGCGGCGACCACGCTTCCGATCTCTGCGCGGAGGCGTAGGCGCTCGTTGCCGTCTGTATCGAGACGAGAGCAAGCAAGAGATACAATGCCGCCGCAACGGAAGGGATAGCCAAGGCGAAGATACGGTTGGCAAGAGGAGCTTTTTCTGCTTGGGCACCGTCCGCAGACAGCAACAGCCCGACAGGCAAAATCGTGAACGCGGCGATCGCATAACCGAAAACGGAGAGGGTGGAGTCCACAAAGGCGTTGGCTCCCAAGACGACCAGCGATGCCGCGCATCCAAAACGGAGAAGCGCGCGTTCCGGAGACTGCGCCGGATTTCTTACGATGATTGCGTACAGCCCCACGACGAAGACCACGAGCAGCAGCAAGACCGCGGGAATGCCCGACTCCGCCGCAATCTGGAGGTACGTATTGTGCGCGAAGACCGGCGCCTGCACCTGACTGTAGCGCTTGAATTCTGTGCCATAGGTGCCTGGACCGAAGCCGAGAAGAGGGCGCTCCTCGATCATGAAGAGGGTGTCCGACCAGACCTGTTTACGAAACGCGAGGGACTGCTCACCTTCTTGCTGCGTCGCAGTCAAGCGGCTTGTGGATTCCGTAGCCGGAGAAGTGACCGCTTTGAGCCCCTGAACGCCGACGAAAAGCACGGCGAGGCACACGAGGGGAGCCAGCGCCCCCTTCCACCTGCCGATTCGGTGGAACGAGAGCAGAAGCGCCAAAGCAGCCAGTCCGATGAGCGCCGCAGCCAGCCCCCCTTTGGAGGCCGTGAGCCACAGCGCGGCGCCAATCAGTCCGAAGCCCACGGCGCTCAGCGCTCTGGCGGCGCGTTCGCTCGCGGCAAGCGCAAGGGCAAGCGAAATCGGCAGGGCGAGGGCATAGAGCGACGCGGCTGCGTTCGGGTGATGCCACCCGGCGAAGATGCGCCAGTTCCGTGGGACAGAAGGAGAGAGATATTCCTGGACTCCCGAAAGGGCGACCAAGGAG
>RFHN01000174.1 GCA_003695835.1 Armatimonadota bacterium | reverse complement strand
CCTTCCCCTAACCCCAAATCCTCTTCAAAGCCAGCCATCACGTTGAACAGATGGACGACTTGCGCCGTGCCGGCTTTGCCGTCTCGATCGGCGAGGACGCGAATTCGAATCCGTGGCGATGGGGGAGCCGTGTAATCCTCAAATTCGTACCGGGCGAGCGGACTGCCCTCGACTGCTTCCTCCGGTAACGCGCTCGCGGGCCGGATGAAGAACGTTCGCCCAAACACATCGTCGAAGAGCGTCTCGATATCCTCCAGTGCAACCGCCTCTTTGAGTGGAACCTCGATGACTCCCTCCAGGACTCGGCTCTTTTCGGGATCGTTGGCGGGGCTGATCGTGTATCCCTGCTGCCAGCCCTCGGTAGCCAAGGCGGCGGCAATCTCCTCATGCCGGTCTTCGAAGTTGAAGGTGAGCGTCGGCTCGTCGGCGATCATCTCGGCGCGAGCCAGGGGCCCAAGGGCGATCAGGGCGAGGGTCGCCGCAGGGCCAGGGCAGGATGCGTGCCGGGCGCAAACCAGAGGGTTGTTGTCCATGAGTTCGAGCAGGCCGTACGGCCCTTCGATCGTGGGTACGCCCTGACGCGCGCTCCGCAAACTCGTTCCCTCGATGAACGCGATTTCGACTCGTTCCTCTTCGACCCAGTCAATTTGCCCCACGCCCGGGTGGCGGTGGAGGATTTCAAGCAGAACTCGTGGACCGGACGCGCGAAAGATGGTCAGCTTCTGCATCAGCGAAAGAACCCCCGAATGAACTCGTCAACTACGAACCATACCCGTTCGATGAGCACCGCGAGTCGCGTCATGATCGTGTTTCCGAAGTAGGCTCCGAAGCCCACCATCAGCCAGAACCTGCCTACGGCTCGCGCCATTCTCCACCTTGGGCTGTCCTGTTGGAAGGTAAAGAAGAAGTACAAAAGCACCGTTACGACGGCCAGAAGAAACAGAGTGTTGGTGATCGAGGGCCAGGCGAGCACCTGTCCCTCCTCGATGACGACCGGGCTGCGGAAGGTGGAGACCAAGACCGGCATCTGTTGCGTGAATTGATTCCTGATGGCTTGTCCGGCGCTCGCTCCGACGACAATCCCCAGCACCAAGCGCATCAGCCACTCCGTCTTTCGAAAGTAGACCCCATACCAGCAAAGCCCCAGGGTCAGAGCCGCCATTCCACCTATGGCTCCGGGGAGGACCCCTTCTCGCCAACTCTCGGTTAGCGGGATCCACCACTTCGGCAAGAGGAACTCGAACCACGTCACGGAGACCAAGAAGCCGGTGGCGAGGCCCAGCAGCGCGTGCTCCGCCGTCCGATAGGCCGCGTTCGGCCTCCAGAGAAGGCTCAGCACCGCAACGACCGAGATCGCAGCCAACCAGGCGCCGGTTCGTTCCCAACTAATCTCTGCGATCATTCCTCCCCCCTCGCTCTTATGCGGCGCGAAGCCCAGTATCCGATGTTTCCGAAAAGGATGGCGATCAGGATGAGCAGGTGTCCTGCGGATTGGCCCGAGAGGAATCTCGTTCCATACTCTCTCTTGCCCATGGCCTGCTCATACTCTCCGCCGCCGCGGGATCCGACGAGAAGCCCTCGGAGGTTTCCAGTCGAGAGGAACGGGTAGAGCGGGGTGCTCGAGATCGTCGCGACTCCCGCGATGTAGGGCGTCCCCGCGGCTTCATAGAAGTAGGTGATATAAGCTCGCATCTCGTCGTATCGGATCGAGATCGCGAGGGCGAAATCGGCCGCCGTGCGCACGTTTCGGAGCCAAGGGTAGTCGCTGGGTCTCTTGCCTTTCGCATCAAGCTGTACGGTCGCGGGGAAGTCGCGGGCGATGGCTTCGATCGCGATGTCGTACGGTTCGGCGAGTTTGTATCCGAACGAAACCCAGTCCTTACCATACTCTTTGCCATATTCTCGTGCGATCTGTTCGACGACGGGTTCGTAGAACTCCGGCCCCGACGCGATGCCGCTCACGAAGACGACGCGGACGTTCTTGCGGAAGAGATGGCGGACCGTGTTGATGAACTGGGCGCGCAGTTCTCCGACCGTTCCCTGGTCCCAGTCGCTTTGGACGAGAACGGGTTTGCGTCCATCCAAGTTTTCGATCGTGTTGTAGTATTTTTCGCTCTCGGGGCTGAGGCGAACCTTCATCGGTGTCGGAAGAAGCGCCGTCGCGACGATCGCGAGGATCATGGCAAGGTAGAACCATCGCACGTCGAGTTCCCCGAGTTTCGCCAAGAACCGCATCTGCCGCCACGATTTTGCCACGACCTGCAACGGAATGTCTCAACCTGCGGTAACCTACCGACAGGAGGCGACGGATGGAAAGCAAAACTCTCACCGGCATCGCGCTGCTCATTCTACGGCTCGTGCTCGGCGTCATCATGGCGGCCCATGGGCTTCAGAAAGTCGGGTTCTTGGGCGGCCAACCGCTCTCGCAGACGGTCGAATTCATGCAGGGCCAGTTCAACCTACCGGTCTGGTCGGTGTATTGTGCCGTGGCGGCGGAACTGCTGGGCGGCGTGGCGCTGATCATTGGCATCCTGGGCCGGTTTGCGGCGATGGGTGTGGCGGCCACGATGGTGGTAGCGATCTGGGTCGCTCATTGGCCGCACTTCTTCGCGAAGGACGGAGGAATGGAGTTTCCGCTTGCGCTTCTCGGTATGGCGCTTGCTTTAATTCTCACCGGCATGGGCCCGTATTCCTTGGATGCGAAAATTGCCAGAAAGATGGACGCAGTCGCTGGTCGCGGCGAAGCGGCGTAAGGGGATGGGATAAAATCCGCCCCCGTGAGCCGAGATATCCTCGAAACCTTTCCGAACCCGAAACCCGATCGCGACTACGTCATCGAGCACACCGCTCCGGAGTTCACGAGCGTGTGCCCGCGTACGGGTCAACCGGATTTCGCCACGATTGTGCTGACGTATGTTCCCGATCAGCTGTGCCTCGAACTGAAGAGCCTGAAACTGTATTACCAAAGCTTTCGAAACATGGGCATCTTCTACGAAGACGTGATTAATCGCATGCTCGACGACTTTGTCGCCGTGGTTCAACCGCGTTGGATGGAAGTGCGAGGCGAGTTCAACACGCGAGGGGGCATCTCATCGGTCGTTACGGCTGAATACCGGGCGGACGAGGAGGATGACGAGTGAAGCTTCGCATCGGCCTCCCCAAAGGCAGCCTCGAGAGCGCAACCTTTGAGCTCTTTCGGAAAGCGGGATTCGAGTTCGTCTCGACGAACCGAAACTACCAACCTCTTTCCGACGACCCCGAACTGGAGCCTACGCTGCTCCGACCGCAAGAGATACCGTTGTACGTGCAAGACGGGGTGCTGGACTGCGGGCTCACGGGACACGACTGGGTCGTGGACTGCGGGGCGGACGTACACGAAATCTGCGAGTTGCGGTACAGCAAGCTGACGTCCAACCCGATCCGCATCGTACTTGCCGTTCACAACGACAGCCCCTACCAGTCGGCGAAGGATCTACAAGGGAAGCGGATCGCGACGGAGTATGTGCGTCTGACGAACCGGTTCCTTGAAGAGCAGGGCGTCGCTGCGGAAGTCGAATTCAGCTGGGGCGCCTGCGAGGTCAAGGTGCCCGAACTGGTGGACGCGATCGTGGTGAACACGGAAACCGGCTCGTCGCTCCGCGCGCACAACCTGCGGGTCATCGAGACTCTTCTCGTGAGTACGACACGGTTCATCGCAAACCACGATTCGTGGGCAGACCCGCAAAAGCAGCGCAAGATGCGCGCCCTCGAGGTTTTGCTGACGGGAGCCATGAACGCTTCGAAACTTGTGGGGCTCAAGATGAACGTTCCTGTCGAGAAGCTGGATGATGTTCTGGGCGTGCTGCCCGCGCTGCAAAACCCAACCGTGAACGACTTGAGCGACCGGGACTGGAAGGCCGTAGAAGTCGTCCTCGAGGAGAAGATGTCGCGAGACCTGATTCCTCAGCTCAAAGAGAAGGGAGCTACCGGCATCGTCGAGTATCCTCTAAACAAGGTAATATATTGAGGTGGACGTAAGCCACTCGGCGCGCGTTCTGGAGTTCGCGCGCGTACTCGACGAGATCGCACGTCTGTGCGAGACTACCCTCGGCTCAGACGCCCTGCGGGAATGGCTGCCGTCCTTCGATCCGGAGATCGTCCGAGCTCGCGTGGAGAGGACCGGTGAGGCGCGGCGACTGCTACGCGACTCCCCTCCACCCGCCTTCGGCAGCGCCCGGGACGTGCGCGCGCCGACCCTCGCTGCGGCGAAGGGAGCCGCGCTTTCGGGGACGGACCTGTTCCGAATCGGCGAGACGCTTGCGGCGTTCCGCCGACTGAGAGCTTGGCTCGATCAGGCCCGCGACGATGCGCCCCTTCTCCATCGCTTCGCCGATCGCTTGCCGTGGCTGAAGGAGTTGGAAGACAGGCTTGCCGCTTCGATTGCCGAGGATGGCGCGGTCCTGGATGCGGCGTCCGCCACTCTGGCGAGAGTGCGATCGCAAAAGTCGTCGTTGCAAAAGCGAATCACCGACCGCCTCCAGGGCTTGGTCCATGGTGCATTTCGAGACTATCTTCAAGAGCCGCTCTACACGATTCGTGACGGCAGGTTCGTCCTTCCCGTCAAAGCGCAGTACAAGGGCAAAGTGCGCGGCATCGTGCACGATACGAGCGGCAGCGGTCAGACCGTTTTCGTCGAGCCGGAAGCGATTCTTGGCGACAGCAACCGCTTGCGGGAGCTGGAGTCGGAAGAGAGGGAAGAGGTAGAGCGCGTTCTGCGCGAGCTATCCGGTGCGGTTGGCGAACATGCGGATGAGATCAGTGCGGGTTTGGAAGCCGTCGCGGAGCTGGATGCGCACTTGGCTTTGGCAAGATGGGCGGAAGAGCGGCAGGCCGGTGTTCCGCGAGTCGGTCAAGGGCCATACCTGCGAGTCGAGAAGGGACATCACCCGCTGCTCGACCCGAACGAATCCGTCCCCGTGACGGTGTCGGTCGGCGGCTCCGAGGGATCTTTGCTCATCACCGGACCGAACACCGGCGGAAAGACCGTTACGTTGAAGTTGCTCGGACTGTATGCGCTTCTTCTGGGAATCGGCGCCCACCCTCCGGCCGGCGCCGTGGACTACGGCGTCTTTCGCGGCGTATACGCCGATATCGGGGACGAGCAGTCGGTCGAACAGTCCCTCTCGACGTTCAGCGGTCACCTCAAGAACATTGCGCGAATGTTGGAGGAAGCGGGTTCAGGCGCTTTAGCGCTGCTCGATGAGGTCGGCGCGGGGACCGATCCGGCGGAGGGCAGCGCACTGGGAAAGGCGCTTCTCGGCGAGCTGCTCGATCGGGGCGTTGTCGTTGCGGCTACGACTCACTACGGAGAGCTAAAGGAATTCGCGCAGAAAGATGAAAGAATCCGGCCGGCAGCGATGGAGTTCGACGTCGAAACGCTCCGGCCCACCTACCGCTTGATTCCCGGCGCTTCAGGGCAGAGTCACGCCCTCGAGATCGCCGAACGGCTGGGCATTCCGAAGGCGGTGCTGGATCGGGCCGCGTCTTCGATGGGCGAAGAGTTCGCGAGGGCCAAGAGCGCGCAAGACGAGTTGGACCGTCTCGTCAAGGAGGCCCGGAGAGAGCGTGCCGAAGTCGAACGGCTCCGGCAGGAACTGCAAGAGCGTCAGGCCGAGCTGGAAGCCGAGGTGCAACGCCAACGCGAACGGTACGAACGGTTGCGTGCGCGCCTGGAAGAGCGAGTGGAAGAGGCGGTCCGACGGGCACAGGAGGCGTACGATGCTCTCCGGGAGCGAACGAAGGAAACTCTGTCCGGGCGGGAGCGGGAAGAGGTGTTGGCGGCCGCGCGAGAGGTGTCAAAACGGCTCGAATCGGAGTTGCAAGAGGTCCAGCAAGAGACGGGGACGGCGTCGCAACCGCTGAACGAGGG
>RFHN01000173.1 GCA_003695835.1 Armatimonadota bacterium | reverse complement strand
CGAGCGCGATTCGGCGATCTCGTGGGCATGCTCCATAGCGGTATGGCGCAAGGCGAGCGCCTGCGGCAGTGGCGGGCGATCCGAGAGGGCAAGGCAAGAATTGCGTTGGGGGCGCGAGGCGCTGCGTTCGCCCCGTGTCCCAACCTCGGCTTAATCGTGGTGGACGAGGAGCACGAGGCGGCCTACAAGGAGGACGGCAGCCCGCATCACGATGCGCGGCGGGTAGCCGAGCTGAGGGCCGAGGCGTCGGGCGCGCGCCTGATCCTGGGCAGCGCTACCCCCTCCCTCGAGGCGTACTACCGAGCCCTCAACGGCGGGTTGGAGCTTCTCGAGCTGCCGGCGCGCGTGCTCAACCGGTCTCTCCCCCACGTCGAAATCAGCGACCTCCGGAGGCTCTACCAGCACGGCAAACCTTCAATCCTCGGCGAAGAGCTTCGGCTCGCGCTCGAGGAGACTCTTGCTCGGAAGGAGCAAGCGATCCTGTTTCTCAACCGCCGGGCATACGCCAGCTCCTTGCTGTGCCGAGAGTGTGGTTTTGTACCGATGTGTCCAAACTGCTCGGTCAGCCTCACGGTTCATAAGCAGGCGCGGCGGCTCCGGTGTCACCACTGCAACCTCCAGAGGGCGATTCCCGACCGGTGTCCCAACTGCGGCTCGATTCAGGTGCGGCCGCTGGGGATCGGGACCGAAAAGGTTGTCGAAGCCGTCGAGGCCGCGTTTCCCGGATGTCGCGTCGCCCGCCTCGACCGAGATGTCGTCCGGAAGGCCGGCGCGCTTGAAGAGATCCTGCACCGCCTTCATGAAGGCGATCTGGATGTACTCGTCGGTACACAAATGGTTGCGAAGGGCCTCGACTTCCCCGGAGTTACGCTCGTTGGAGTGGTCACGGCGGATACAAGCCTGTTCATCCCCGACTTCCGAAGCACGGAGCGCACTTTTCAATTGATCACCCAGGTGTGTGGACGCTCGGGCCGATCTCGCCCGGGCATGGCGGTGATCCAGACCTTCCAGCCGGAACACCCCGCGATCGCGCTGGGCGCGAAACAGGACTACGTTCGCTTTTACGATCGGGAGATAGCGGAGCGGAGGGACGCACTGTATCCGCCCTTCTGTCGGCTCGTAAACGTCGTCGTGTCGAGCGAGGATCGAGAGGCTGCGGCGAAGACGGCCCAGGAAGCCGCCGATTCCCTTCGGAGACATTTGACAAGAGTCCTGGGTCCTGCCCCTTGTGCCTTTGAGAGGCTCAAAGGCCGGTGGAGATATCACGTGCTCGTCAAGCTCGACCCCGATGATGACGTTCGGTTGGCACGGCTCCCCATGGAGCTTTTGACAAGGCGTCATGTCCGGGTGACGGTAGACGTAGAACCTGTTAGCGTTCTGTGACGCCGGTTCCGGTTGGGTAACCTTGTGAAAGGAGACGGCGCGTACGCAAACGATCGTTCAAAAGGAGGAAAATAAAAGATGATCACCATGGCAATTGCCACCCTCGCGTTGGCCCAAGGCGCTCAAGCGC
Source organism: Armatimonadota bacterium (assembly GCA_003695835.1). Taxonomy (GTDB): domain Bacteria; phylum Armatimonadota; class Fimbriimonadia; order Fimbriimonadales; family ATM1; genus J051. The sequence continues at coordinate 13,007 of RFHN01000173.1, read as the reverse complement.
CGCAAGTTCCCTCGACGATGTGTCCGGTGATGTCGAGCCCAGCGTCGGCATCGCAGCCGGTCGTCATGTACAAGGGCTCGGCATTCGGTTTCTGCTGCGGCGGGTGCGTCGAGACGTTCTCGAACAGCCCGGAGACGTTTCTCAAGCGTGCGGCTGACTCGGCTGATCCGATCGGCTACACGTTGTACGACTTCGTGAGCGGAAAGCTGATTCCGAAGGACGCGAAGACGCACGACGTGCAGTATCAAGGGATCGTGTACCGGTTCCTGACCGAAGAGAACAAGGCGGCGTTCGAGAAGGAGCCGAAGAAGTACCTCGCGCCGGCGAAGGAGTCGGTCACGATGTGCGTGGTTTCGGGCGAGACGATCAAGCCGGGCAAGGCTGCGGCCTTCAAAGACTACGAAGGCGTTCGCTACTACTTCTGTTGCCCGGACTGTGTCAACGCCTTTTCGAAGAATCCGGCGGAGTTTGCCAAAAAGGCTCAAGCTGAGCAAGCCAAGGTCCATCCGCTCGGATAACTCCGTTTCGAGGCCGCGGTTCGAGCTGCGAGTAAACTCGTAGCATGGCCTGGACCGCGGCCGTGGTGCAGATTGCACCCCAGAAAGCAAACGTCTCTGCCAACCTCGAGCGGATTGGGGAGGCGATCTTGCGCTGCGCCGCCGAGGGGGCCGACTTGGTCGTTTTCCCTGAGGCAGCTCTCACCGGATACTTCCTGGAAGGCGGCGTCATCGAGGTCGCTCTCTCTTGCGAGGAGTTGGGGCGGCGCCTCGCCACCGTCGCGGGCACCCTTCCGAAACCCGTGGACGTGATCCTCGGCTACTACGAGGCGAGAGACGGTCTCGTGTACAACTCCGCCACGCATTTCGCGCTGGAGCCTGGGAGCGCTCAGCCGATCCACACTCACCGTAAGTACTTCCTGCCCACCTACGGCGTATTCGACGAGGAGCGGTTCGTGGCGAGAGGGACGGAGATTCGCGCCTACGATTCGCGGTTCGGCCGGATGGCGACTTTGATCTGCGAGGACGTCTGGCATTCCATCACACCGATGATCGCGGCGCTCAAGGGAGCTCAAACGATCGTCACCATTGCCGCTTCGCCCGCGCGGGGGTTCCAGGAGTCCAAGCCCCGGAGCCTTCAGACCTATCATCGGATCCTACAGGGCATGGCGGAGGAGCACGGCGTCTGGGCGCTTCTTTCCATGCTGGTCGGTTTCGAAGGAGGCAAGGGATTCACGGGTGGCAGCCTGGTTGTGGATCCATTCGGGGAGGTCGCGGGCGAGGGGCCTGTGGGCGAGGAGCACATCCTGTATGCGCGAATCGAGCCCGAGGCTGTACTCGTTGCCCGCCAACAGGCGCCTCTGCTGGCGGACCTTGCCGGCGTCCTCGAGGACATCATCCAGGAGCTTCAGTCTTCGGAGGACGAGCTATGCCCACCCCGATAGCGGAGCTGCCCGCCTATCAGGGTAGCGTGCCCGATCCCAGCAGCTCGGACGTCCTGCGCGTCGACGCGGAAGCGCTGACCTGTTGGCTCGTTCTCTTCCTTCGCGACGAGTGCATCCGCCGTCGCGGAATGGACAAGGCGATTGTGGGAGTCTCGGGCGGAATTGATTCCGCAGTCACCGCCTACCTGTGCGCCCGCGCCTTTGGACCGGAGAATACGTTCGCGTTCTTTCTGCCCTACAAGCTCAGCTCGCCGGAGAGCCTCGAACACGGTCGAATGGTGACGGACGCCCTGGGATGCCACGCCCGGACGATCGAAATCACGGAGATGGTGGACGCGTATCTCGCGAAGTACGAGATTGAGGCCTCGCCGACGCGGATCGGCAACCTCTGCGCCCGGTGGAGGACGGCGATCCTCTTCGACCAAAGCGCGAAGCTGCGCGGGCTCCCCATCGGAACCGGAAACAAGACCGAGCGGCTCTTCGGCTACTTCACGTGGCACGCTGACGACGCCCCGCCCATCAACCCTCTCGGGGACCTGTTCAAGACTCAGGTTCGCCAGCTCGCGGCATACCTGGAGGTACCTGAACCGATCCGTACAAAACCGCCGACGGCGGATCTGGTTCGGGGTCAAACGGACGAGGGGGACCTGGGCGTCGCCTACGAGGTAGCGGATCGGATATTGTACTACCTAGTACAGGGCTGGCGGGCCGAGTCTCTGGTGCGTTGGGGTTTCGATGCGCGCGCGGTCGAGGTCGTCCGGAACCGAGTGGCTGCGACCCATTGGAAGAGGCGCCTGCCGACGGTGGCGATCGTGAGCGAAACGGCCATCGGTGAGTTCTACCTCCGCCCGGTGGACTATTAGGCTCCGGTAGAATCCGCGAGCCATGTCGCAAGTCGTCGTCGAGGTTGGGTGCGAAGAGCTGCCCGCCCATTCCGTCCGCCCTGCCTGTGAAGCCTTACTCGACCTACTCGCAGAAGCGATTGAAAGAGTCGGTCTCAGCGAGGGCCAGGCAGAGGGCAGGTGGTATGGGACGCCGCGGCGTCTGATCGCCGTGTTTGACGGGATTCTCGAGCGGCAGGCTGATCGGGAGGTTGAGCGGCGAGGGCCTTCGAAGGCTGCGGCATATGACTCGGAGGGCAACCCGACGAAGGCGCTGCTCAGATTTTGCCGTGGCGCGGGCGTCGAGCCGGGCGCAGTCGAGATTCGGGACGATTACGTTTGGGTGCGCAAGCTGGAGCGTGGGCGGGCCGCAGTGGAGGTACTGGCTGAAGAGATTCCAGCGGCGATTCGAAAGATTCCATTCGACAAGACGATGCGTTGGGGCGCGGGGAGGATGCGGTTCGCACGCCCGATCCGATGGATCCTCGCGCTCGTGGATGGTGCGGTCGTGCCCTTTCAAGTGGAGACGGTTCCATCGGGCGCATCCTCCCGCGGGCACCGGTTTCTCGCTCCGGATCCGTTCGAGGTTGCGTCGTGGGAGGAGCTGGCCGAGGGGCTGCGCAAGAGGTTCGTGGAGCCAGATCCGGAGGAGCGGAGGCGAAGGATCGTGGAAGGTGCGCGGTCCGTTGCGGGCGGAGTGCCTGTGCTATCCGAAGAGCTTGTGGATGAGAACGTCTATCTTACGGAGCATCCCGTTGCGATCTGCGGCGAGTTTCGTCCCGAGTTCCTCGAATTGCCCCGCGCGGTCTTGGTTGCGGCGATGGCGAAGTACCAGAGATTCTTCCCCGTGGAGGGCGAGGATGGCCGTCTTGCGAACCGGTTCGTCAGCATCTCGAACGGGGGCGATCCAGAGTCTGTCCGCAAAGGGAACGAGTGGGTCCTGAACGCTCGTTTCAACGACGCGAAGTTCTTCTTCGAAGAGGACTCGCGTCGGACGCTCGATGAGTTCCTCGAGCAAACGGAGCGAATCGTCTTCCAGGAGCGTCTCGGTACGATTCGTCAACGCGCAGACCGGCTCGCCGACCTGGCTGGGCGTCTGGCCGAAGAGGCGGAGTTGGAGGAGCGACTCGTCGGGCTGGCTCGCAAGGCAGGTCTGTACGCAAAGGCGGATTTGAGCACTGGTTTAGTCAGCGAGATTCCTGCTTTGCAAGGCAAGATCGGGGGAGAGTACGCGAAGAGAGAGGGATTTGAGGAAGAAGTGTGTATGGCGATCAGCGAGCATTACGCGCCTTCGCTGAAGGACGGTTCGCCAGGGGGGCGGCTTGCGACGATTACGCTGTGCGCTGACCAGGCGGATCGGCTTGCGGGCTTTGTGGGGATCGGCGAACTCCCGAGTGGCAGCAAGGATCCGTACGCTCTGCGCCGTGCGATGGGTTGGCTCATCGACGCCCAGATCGCCTGGCCTTTTGCAAAGAAAGGTGTTGTAGATTGGATCGTCGAAGCCGCGGGTCTCTATCGAGAGCAAGGGTTTGAGCTTAAGGACGATCTCACGCTGTCTCTGAGCGCAAAGGAGATTCTCGAAGGGCGGTATGAGCTGCTCTATGCGGAGTTGCCGCACGACGCGCTGGATGCGGCGTGGGCAGTCGCGTGGCGAGAGCCCTCGCACCAGTTCGATCGTCGTGTCCGCTTCTTGGCTGAGATTGGAAAGGACACTGCGTTCGTGCGGCTAGCCAAGCGAGCGGGCAATATCGTCAGCGCAGCCCGCCGAAAGGGGATCGAGGTGCCTGAACGAGTCACCGCAGATGACATTGACTCCAACCTATTCGAAAACGAGGCGGAGGTTCTACTGTATGAAGCCGTTCAGCGGGCGGACAGCCGTATGTCGAGTCTGCCGGCGGACGATTTCGAAGGGCGTGTCGAAGTGCTTCGAGGCCTGCGCGAAGAGATCGAGGCGTTTTTCGACAATGTGATGGTGATGGCGGATGACACCGAGCGCCGGGACAACCGACTCGCTCTTCTGTCTTGGGTGGACAATCTGGCCCGCACGGTCGCCGATTTCGGAAAGTTCGTAATCGAGGGGGAATAGTTACTCTTTTTTGCGAAAAGTCATGCCGAGAAGTCGAACCGCCTTGTCCTCCTCGGAATAGGCTCCCTGGAAGGTTCGGTCTCCGGCGTCCGACTTCACTGTGAATTGGAGCGCGCCGTCGGCTTCGCTGAAGGAACCGGACAGCGACTCTCCGACCGCCGTCAGCACAAAGGTCCCGTCCTTGCGCAGTTCCAGTGTCGCGGGGCTCTGACCCTGGGCCGCGTCTTGGATCGCCCCTGGCGTTTCGAGCTCGTAGGTTCCGTAAGGACCCTTGGCCCCGCAGGAAACCAACAGCAGGGTAAAGCAGATGACCACGATAGCGATTCGCACGCAAGTCAGTTTATCGTGCAAAAGGGTTCGCCGGGCCTGGCGGCGAGGAATCTGGTAGGAATGCAGAGCGATGGAGAAGAGCGTGAACGTCTATGAGAACCTCGAATTCCCGGTCGAGCAATCGGGGGAAGAGCGGCCTTACACCTTCATCAACATGGTTTCGACGATTGATGGCAAGATCCTGACCGGAGAACGCGGCGAGCCGGTTCAGGACCTTGGCTCGGAGGTTGACCACTTGCTGATGAGGCGAATCGAGGAGGCGGCGGACGCGGTCCTCATCGGTTCAGGGTCGCAGCGCTCCAGTGGCGGACTGTGGTACCCGAGGAATCTCGTGCGCATCGTCGCGACTCGCTCCGGTAACGTTCTCGCGGAGAGCCGGTTCTTCAAGGATGCGCCGGAGAAGGCGATCGTGTTGTGTACCAAGCAGTCCACATTGCCCGCACGGCCTGACGGCGTGAGGGTAAAGCGGTTTGAGGGCGACTCGGTGCCCTGGCGCGATGCGATGGCTTGGATCCGAAAGGAACTCGGCGTGCGGAAGCTGCTGGTCGAGGGCGGGAGCGACCTGAACGCCCAATTGCTGGCGCTGGACCTGATTGATGAGTTGTTTCTGACGCTGGCCCCCAAGGTCAAGCTCGGGGCAAACGTGCCGACGTACGCCGACGGTGAACCTCTGCCCCGCGAGAAGGTGCAAAAGTATCGCTTGATCGAGCTGAACCGGGTGGGAGACGAGGTCTTCCTGCGCTACCGGCGCGAGTGGTTGGACTGATTAGTCCAGATCGTCGTTCCGACTGGCTGGCCGCGCCCGCAGTTTGGCCCAGTCGCGGAGGGCTTCGATCTCTTCCTTCATCATAACGCTGAGGGGGATGGTCGCTTTGATCTCTGCCACGAGGTCGTCCTGCGTTAGATCCCGCTGAGCGTCGAAGGCTGCAAAGAGTGCAGAGACGACGGTTTGCTCGATTTCGGCTCCCGAAAAGCCTGCGGTGAGGGCCGCAAGCGCGTCGAGGTCGAAGGCGCCCGGGTCCCGCTTCCGCTTGCGGAGGTGAATGGCGAAGATCTCTCTTCGTTCCTCGGTGTCGGGCAGGTCAATGAAAAAGACCTCGTCGAAGCGGCCCTTTCGGAGAAGCTCAGGGGGGAGCTTGCTGACGTCGTTTGCCGTCGCGACGAAGAAAACGGGGCTCGTCTTCTCTTGCATCCAGGTGAGAAACGTTGCGAAGACGCGTGCAGTCGTGCCGCTGTCGCTCATGCCGCTTCCTTGAAGACCTGCGAAGCCCTTCTCCAGCTCGTCCGCCCATAGTACGCAGGGTGCAACGCCTTCCGCGATCTGGATCGCCCTGCGCACGTTCGCCTCGCTTTGTCCGACCAGGCTGCCGAAGATCCTGCCTACGTCCATCCGGAGCATCGGGAGGTTCCAATGGCTTGCGATCGTCTTGGCGACGAGAGACTTTCCGCAACCTTGCACGCCAAGGAGGAGCACGCCTTTGGGTGGCGGGAGACCGAACTCTTCCGCTGCCTCCGTAAAGCTTTTCGATCGGCGTTTCAGCCATTCCTTGAGGTACTCCATGCCGCCGACCTCGCGGAAAGACTCTGTTGCCGGGTAGTACTCGAGCAGTCCCGATTTCCGGATGATCTGCTTCTTTTCCTCCAGGACTACGTCTGGGCGAAGGGTCTTGCATTGGACCAAGCTGCGCGAGAACACCGACTCCACCTCGTCGAGGGTCAGACCGAGACACGTCTTGAGCAGGAGTTCGCGCTGCTCTGGGGAGAGATGTAGGTCGAGCCCCTCGCGGTCCCGGGTGGCGTGTACCAGCGAGTCCAATACCTCGGCGATCTCTTCTTCCGTTGGCAAGCCAAAGTCGACGACAGTTACGTCTTTCTCGAGTTCAGGCGGCAATCGCAGGACGGGCGAAAGCAGGATGAGCGTTTGGTTCTTGACCTTCATCGTTTCCGCCAGGTCGCGCAGCAGCCGCTGCACACGGTAGTCGCTCATCCAGTGATGGAAGTCCTTGAGAACGAAGATTGCGTTTTCGGGTGCGCCGTGGAGGTGCGCCAGGGCCTCCAGCTCGGGCGAAAGCCGTTGCGGCGGTTCCGAGCGTTTGGCAGGAAGAGGCGGGCGGAAGCCCTTGGTGAGCGACCAGACGAAGGTGTCTGCGCCCAAATCCTCGGCGACCGAGAAGACACACTCGAGGGCGCGCTGTTCTTCCCAAGTCAGCAAGTAGAGGATCGGGTACTTCGCCCGAATGAGGACGCTCAACTCGTGCCGGGCGCTCATGGCTCGGTTCAGAGTGTACCGTTAGGCGAAGAGAAGCGCCCCCGCCAGCGCGCCGAGTTGGTCCTTTGGGACGCAGTGCACCGCGCCTCCGTGTTTCGCAGTGAGGACAGCGGCGAGATCCAGCAGGTCCACCGCGTTGACGCTCCATTCGTCCGCGACGTCGAACGAGTGTTGTTCGAGGTCGGCGCTACCCCAAACGTGCGCGTCCGGAGCGACAAAGAGGGCGCGAACGCGGCCCGTGGATGCGGCTTGGACGATGGCGACGGGGTCGTGGATGCCCGCTTCGGAGCCTTCCAACTCTTTGAACTGCGCGAGCGCCTTCTCCCGGTCGGCCTGAGATCGCGCGAAGACCGCATCCCAGGCGCTTCGGTTCAGGTCATGGAGATTTGCATGATCTCCGCTCCCTTGTACTTCGATGAGGTCCTTGGGCGCCTTGTAGGCGGATCGAAACTGGGCCAGGTTCTCCTGGGTTCCGAGGAGAACGACGGGGCTGCCATTCGCGCCCAGGGCCCTCTCCAGTCCTCGCGCGACGTGTTGGAAGAAGCGAAGCCGATGCTCATCCTCTTCGTCCCGGCCGGCGCCTTGCCCGTGGAAGATCGTCCCACCGCTCCGGGCGTGGACGGAGTGTTGCTGGAACTCCTCCTCCCGGTCGTCCGAGCCAAGAAACTCGCTTGCGACCTGGACGGTGTCCGGTATCGGCACCTCGGTAATGTCGGAGGTCGAGCATTCGAAGAGCCGCACGTGCTTGCTCGAGACGGCAACGAGGTGGATCCGCTCCGGATGGTCTGCGTAGCCGATCAGCTGCTTGAGACAGTATCTGGAGCAGAGCGCTTGGTCTTCCGCAAAGGGCAGGGGTGTGCGCACGACTTCAAATCCATCGGGCGATGCGAAGAGAAGCAGCGAATTGGACAGATGGGTCCAGAACTCTTCGTCCTCGAGAAGCTGGCGGGGGCCATCGAGCCAGGCTGCGCTGTCTCCCAGCTTGGCTTCGGCGTCCTTGAGGAGGTTTTTGAGTCGAATCCGGTCCTCAGCGGCCTGCGCGCTGGCAGGATGTGTCGCCATGTAGACGCTCAGGCACGGGGATGCGGACTGGGAGAGGAGGTTGGAGAGCAGGTTTGCGAAAGGCCCTTTCATGCTGACGTTAAGGTTACCCAGCCAGGCGTTCGGCCCGTAGAGGCATAATTGGGGCGTGCGTATCGGCGGCCGATGGATGTCCGCACTGTTCGCTGTTTTGGCGGCCGGTTCTGTCCACTTCTGTGTGGCGCAGGACGAGGTGACAACCATTCGAATGATCGCCCATGAGAGCTGGGGGATTCCGCCGAAGGACGCCGTAGACCCGGCCAGCATCACCCGGCGCGCGATTTTCGAAGAGTTCCACCGACAGAACCCCGACCTCCGCGTTGTGAACGCTGCAGGTTTGCAGGTTGCCGGCAATCAGCCGGACGCCCCGTTCCTCATGAGCATGGCAGGAGACACTGCGCCGGATGTCTTCTATGTCAACTTCCGCCAGATGACGAACTACGTGGATCAAGGGTTTTGCCGCCCGCTCGACGACCTGATCGCGCGCAATCCCGAAATCCTGAACCGGATCAAGCCAAAGGTCCTCGAGGTTCTTCGCAGCATTGACGGGCACATCTACTGCATACCTTACATCCAGTACGGCATGGCCCTGTACTATCGCATCGATTTTTTCCGGCAGGCTGGACTGGATCCATCCAAACCGCCGCGGAACTGGGAAGAGTTCTACGAGTATGCCAAGCGCCTCACCGATCCCTCGGTCGGTCGGTACGGGTTTTTGTTCAACAACGGCATGGAGGGAAAGGGCTGGCATTGGACGAACCTGTTGAGGCAGGCGGGCGGCGAGCCCGTCGTTCGTGCCGAAAACGGGGTGTGGCGCGCGTCGTTCAACACGGAGGCGGGAGTGAAGGCGCTCGAATTCTTTCGCAAACTGTGTTTGGACAAGTGGGAGCGTGATGGGAAGCGAATCGGCCCTGCGGCAGGGCTTTCCACCCAGTGGCGGCAGGACATTGACAACGGCAAGGCCGCGATGTGGTTCGACTACACGAACGACGTTTTGCTCCACAGCACCCGGACGAATCCAGCGTTGATCGGCGTGGCCGCCATGCCAGCCGGGCCGGGTGGTAGGGCAAACGAAATCAACGCAGGGATGTGGGCGATCAACGCGAGCATCAAGGATCCCAAGAAGCTCGAGGCTTGTTGGCGTTTCATCCTGTTCTTTGCAGGGGAGGACGCGGAGAGGATCGCTGTAAAGAACTATGTCGAGTTCGGCCTGGGCAATCTCGTACAACCGGATTTGCTCGAAAAGTACGGCTACCATGATCTGGCGCGCCGCGTGGACCCGTTGCTGGTCCAGGCAAGCCGGGAACAGTTCGAGAACGGCAAACCCGAGCCGTACGGCAGGAACTGCCAGCTGCTGTATGTTTTGCTCGACCAGCCGTTACAGGAAGCGCTCCTCTACCCCGACCGGCCGGCACGCGAGATTCTCGACAAGGCCGCCAAGGAAACAAACGAAAAGCTGTTGGGCTATGTCCCGGAAGAGGTGATGCAAAAGAGGCGGGGCATTGCGTTCGGAATTCTGTTCGCGTTGTTGGCAGGAACGATCTGGTACACAGTTCGAGCGATCCGTCGCTTCCGCTCGCTCCCTCCCGGCGAGTGGTCTTTGGAGGCGGGCGCGAGTCGGCAGCGCGTGCTGGCGTTTATGAGCATCTTTCTGGCTCCTGCCGCGCTCAGCTTGTTGGTGTGGTCGTACTACCCGCTGTTCCGCGGGCTGATTATCGCGTTTCAGGACTATCGAATCATGCGTCCTCCGCGATGGGTGGGCATGGACAACTTCATTGATGTGTTCACCGCCCCAACCTTCTACAAGGGCGTCATGAACAGTTTTCTCTATGTCGGCCTGACGCTCGGCATCGGCTTTTTCCTCCCGTTCTTCCTTGCCCTGATGCTCGACGAGATCCCGAAGTTCAAGGTGTTCTTCCGAACGATCTTCTATCTGCCCGCGATGACGAGCGGAATCGTGATCGCGTTTTTGTGGAGACAGTTTTATGACAAATCGGAGCACGGGCTGTTGAATCAGCTGTTGGCTCCGGTCTTTCAGGCGCTGAACTCGGGCATTGATTTTGTAAACAGCGTGCTGGGAACCGGAATCGGACACTTCGCCTTGACTCACGATTGGCTCGGCGACCCGTCGCTGGCGATGCTCGCGGTGGTCATTCCGGGCATCTGGGCGGGCGCTGGGCCTGGCAGCATTCTGTATCTTGCCGCGCTCAAGAACGTTCCGGAAGAGCGATACGAGGCGGCGGACCTCGACGGGGCGACGTGGTGGCAAAAGATCGTCCATATCACCTTTCCTGCTCTCAAGCCGCTCATCCTGATCAATCTTCTGGGCGCCTTCATCGGCGGTTTCAAAGCGATGGAGCAGATCTTCATCATGACCGCGGGCGGGCCGCTCTATGCCACGCACACTTTGGGCCTCGAAATTTGGCAAAACGCGTTCATGTTCTTGAAGTTCGGATACGCAACGGCGGCCGCTTGGGTCATGGGGGCTATGCTGATCGGGTTCACCGTGCTCCAAATCCGATCGCTCTTGCAGTACCGGTTTACCACGGCGGCCGCAGCCGAGCAGGCTCGGTAAACTGAGGGACGTGCTAACTCTTTGCGTTGCCTTGATGCTGGCTGATGTATATCAACTTCCCCTTTTTTCCAATCGTACGGTCGAGGCGCGGCTGAATCAGATCGTAGACACTCGCACAGGTAGGGTCGTGACGTTGGAGGAGTTTGCGGAGCGATGCGCGGGCGAGCGGTTCGTGTACGTCGGCGAGAACCACGACAGCGCGGACGCTCACCGATGGCAAGCGCTGGTCATCGGAGCTTTGGATCGCGCTGGAAGGAACGTCATCGTCGGTCTGGAGATGTATCAGCGGCCGATGCAAGTGCACCTGGACAAGTGGGTGCTCGGCAAGTACGAAGAGACGGAGTTTCTCGAGCGGTCGGATTGGAAGAACCAATGGGGCTTTGACTTCAGCCTCTATCGCCCGATTTTCAAGTATTGTCAGGATCATACGATTCGATTGGTTGCGCTCAATGTGCCCCGGGACTGGGTGCGCATTGCGAGCCGAGAGGGGTACGACGCTCTCCCGGCCGATGCGGAGCTACCCCCCGAGCTGTATCTCGGCAATGAAAAGCACCGTCAGGTCTTCGACGCGATGATGGAGGGACATCCGCCGGGGGCTGCTCTGGAGGGCATGTATCGCGGGCAGGTGCTGTGGGACGAGGGAATGGCGGATTCGGCTCTGCGCTACCTGGAGCGGACGGTCGTCACGCCGAACACGGTGTTTGTGGTCTTGGCTGGCAATGGTCACGTCTTGTATCGCCAAGGGATCAACTACCGCGTCTGGCGGAGGACCGGTGATCGGGGCATCACGGTCGTGACGGTGGCGATGGAACGGGGCTCGGTTCGTCGCCCGGTCAGCGCGGACGTGGGCGACTACGTAATCGGGATCCGCAGCTCGGAGTAGCGTTGCGGCGAGATTCGCAGGCGGAATAGGATAGGGATTCAGAGGAAATCCCCACGTTTTCCACAATTCGTGGTATCCTGGAACTGCGGAGCGGGCAGTGGAGTGTCCCACTTGTCACGAAGTCTTCTCAGAGCCGCGGAACGGCTATTGTCCATCCTGCGGCGTGGTTCTTGATGGCACGCCGTTTGAAGAGATCCCCGACCACCCTGCCCTTAATCCCGAGTCGTCCAACCAGTCGAATGGAAAGGCGGTATCGAAGCGGTCCGTGGGCTCCGTCCCTGCCAACATCGGCACGAGTCGTGAAGAGCCCAGGGGGAGGGAGGTTGATTCCGGGCGCCGAGAGAGTGCGGCTGAACCGGAGCCCGCCCCCGAACCGACCGAGGCGGAGATTGCAGATCACGGTGCCTGGGTCGACCGGTGCGTCGAGTGCGTCCTTCGCGAGTTTCCGGAGGGCAGTGTGCTTCTGCGGCGCGCCATTCAAAACGCCACGCAGGTGAAGTTCGGCCTTGGCAATGATCAGGCAACCGTCAATTTCTACAATACGGGCAGGGTTGTCGTGAACGGTTCGCCAAACGGGACGCTGATCGGCCGCTTGAAGGAGATCGCCTGGCCCAAATGGGAAGACAAGCGACGCGCGCCGGGAGGAGTGAATCGGACGTTCCTCATTCTCGACGTGAACGAAGAGTCTATGACGGAAGCGCTGGCCCGGGTGGAGGGTCTGGCGATCCGCAACTGCCAGCCCAACGAGCATATGCTTTTTGCGTGGGAGCTGATCCGCGGCGAAGAGCGTTTGCGACTCCATGCATATAAAACGGAAAAGGTGACGTTACAGGGCGCGCGAGGCGGTCTGGCCTCAGAGGTGGAGAGGGCGTTGGAGGATGAGATGGTGCGGTCGCATAGGGAATACCGGAGACCGCCTCAGCCGAGGCCGCTGCCGGAGTATCAGACGCTTCGAGCGGCCCAGGAGGTAGCTGAGTATCTAGGTGAAGGTGCGTGGAAACTTCTCGAACGATGGCACAGTTCCCTCGCCTTTTGTTGGTATCACATTCATCGTCCACCTGAAGGGCACGACAGTCCCACTTACCTTGTCAGTTCTATTGTTCAGGCTTTCGAGTCCTTCTTCGTTGAGTTCGCGAGCCTAATCGACGTCGGCAATCCGATCGATCCAGATGGGAAGAACGCAATTGCGAAGTGGATTACGGCTTTTGAAAGGCGCGCAGTGGAAAGAAGGGACCCTACCGCTGAAAAGCTGGCAAAACGTATGAGGGACGCCTGGAAGGACCGGCATGCATTCGTCCACGACGACCGCAGGAAGGAACCGATGTTGGATGCGCGCGGCTGCCGCGAGCGGGCCCTGTGGCGATACAAAGGCTTGGATTCCCGCCACTACCACCACCGTTGGTAGCACGAATGGTAGCAGCGCGGCCGCGCGCAGGAGCGAACGGCCTGGGAAGCGATAGTG
>RFHN01000172.1 GCA_003695835.1 Armatimonadota bacterium | reverse complement strand
CCAACTTTTGATGCCTGCCTTTCGCATTACTGATCTGTATCCCAAAGATACTCTTCGCGGGAGGTGATCAAGCCTCTCCATTCCGGCGCGAAGTCGCATCCCGATAGAAGAGTCGCCTTGGAGACAAGACGCACCGAGCCGTCCACCAACAGGACTTGAAAACGATCCCGATGCCAGGGCCACGCTCCGCCGTAAACCAGCCAGGACGTGCTGCTCTCGGGCTGCCAGCCCTCCGGCGCAAAACCGAAATAGTGGCGAGCCGAGGCGGGAAAGTCAAACGTATCAATCACGCCCTGTCCGGACTGGGCGTACCGGCAAGGGGGCACGGTAACCCAACTGCCACCGCCGACCGGCACGCCGTTTTGCGTGCGGTCCCACACGGAGTCGATACAAAGGATCGTTCCGGAATGGAACGCAACAGCCGATTCATTCTTTGGAAAGGCGTACCACTTTCCATCCTGCATTTGGAATAGAGGGCTGAGATAGAGGAAGTTGAACCCTACGTTCGATCGGAGAGATTCGAAGTAATAGGCGTCCCAAGGGTTGTCGCGCGTACCGCCAGCCCAAACGTCTTCCGGCATGGAAGCCCGTCCCGTGTCGCTGGGGCACACGAAAATCTGAAAGTGACCGACGTAGGGCAGCAGCGTCTGAACCCAGCTCCGGTCCGTTTCTGCTGCCGAGGCCGTCACGCTTTGGTAGTTCGCGGGCGGGAAGTAGCCGTCGTGGTCGGAGCGATACATCGCCATCGCGGCGCCCACCTGACGGTAGTTCATCGTGCAGTGAATTCGCTTCGCGCTGTCTATGGCCGAGCGGTAAACCGGAAAGACGATGGCAAAAAGGATGGAAAGGATACCGGTCACTACCAGCACCTCCATCAGCGTTACGCCAGCCGTTCGGCTCCGCTTGTTCATGTTCGACGACCTTTGCCTCCCTCCAGTATAGCAGACTAACGACGCCAGGGGTACTCCCAAGACTACCTGGTCTCGAACGCAAGAGCCCGAGTGCGGGCGATCGGAACCATGCCCAAGCGCCGATACCAGCCCACCAAACCCGGTTCGCACTGAAGCATCAGCGTCTTGCCCCGCTTCCGCGCCTCCCCGATCATCTGCTGTACGATCTCCGAGCCCAGGCCGCGATTGCGCAGATCGGGACGCACGCAGAGGTTGTACAAACCGATCACGCCTGCAGCCGTCACCAGCGTCGCTGCGGCCGTCGCGCCACGCGAGTCGTAGGCGGACCAGAATTCGTGCCCCTGCGTCAGCGAATGGCGGAGAGCCCGCTTCATGTGCTGCCTCACCCAGATCTCCGCCGGCGTGAAGAACGACTGAACGATGAGGTCGAAGGCTTGGCTCATGTGCGCGTCCTCTTCGACCAAAGTCAGGGGGCCGGCCTGAGATCCGTGCACGTCGCTATCCACCGCCGACACGACCAGCTCGTATCGGACGTCCGCGCCCATTGCACAAAAGTCGTCCACCAGGGATTCCGGCTCGTCTCCGTCGCAAACGTAAATGCGGAACCAATGATCACGGCGACCGATCGCCGTAAGCTCGCGGATTCCCTCCGGCGTCAAGTGGAACCTCGCGGCGAAGTTCCCAACCGGATGTTTGATCTCGCTCCGACACATCCACCGCTCGTCCGTGCGACTCTCCCGCACACCGGGAGACGCTGTCCCAAGCGTCATGTACGTCTCGGCGAGATTGTCTCGCACGGACTTCACAAGACGAATGTCCACGCAACTCCCCATCCGATACCTTCCGGTGTAATGGCTCCGCCCACGGAGAATCCGTACTTCAGCGGAGCGCCTACATATAGGATAACCCCTTCTGTGCTAAGAAAAGCGGACGCGACCAGATCCGGTCTTCGCCCGACGCGGTAGAGGTCCACGCCGGCTACGAGGGTGAGCTCGGAATGCGGGTTGTAGTGGAGGCCGATCCGGATCGTGGGTCCTGAAATCCGCTCCGGAGGCTTGAACGACAACCCCCGAAACTCTGCCGACAGAAAGTCGCCCACAAGCCGGTACAAACGCGACTCCAGAACCGCACCGCCATAGTGACCGGTCGGCAGTTCCACGACCTTCGGATTCCCGAAGGCGCGAATCAACTTGTCCGTGTCCTCCGGCAGAATGACCTCGTCGTAGCGTGCGCGCACCAGCAACATCCTCGAACCCAAATCGGGCCGGGCGTAGGTCAACGGGTCCACCTCGCGCAGCGCATCGGCCAGTTGTTCGAGCGTGATCCTCTTGGCCTGGAGCCCTTGGCGCAATTGCGTCGTTACCGTGCTTGTCCAGATGATGTGAGCGATATCTCCGCCCGCCAGCAACGCAACGTTTGACTGAATCCTCGAATCCACGGCATACAAGGTCGAGGAAAGAATCCCCCCGAGGCTCGTCCCGACACAAGCGATGCGAGAGGCGTCCAGATCGGGTTGAGTCTCGATATAATCGAGCGTCCTTCGCGCATCCAGGATGGCTTGGGCCAGAGTCCGAGCGAGAAAGACAGGGTCCGGGCGCAGCGCTTCAATGCCGGATTGCTCAATGGATTGCGCCCGCGAGAGGTGGTAAGGAAGAGTCATCACTGCGACGGCAATTCCTCGTCGGTTCAACTCGCCAGCCATTCGCTGCTCGAACCGAAGACTTGTCGCGCCAAAAAAGTGAAGAACCAAAGCGACGGGCATCGGTCGCTCCACATCACGCGGGCGATACACCAAGACTTCCACCGTGTTGTTTCGTTGCGATTCCGTTCGAACGGGCGAAGGGAACCGCACCACCGATACCACCTGATCGGGACCACTCGGCCGAACCTGAACCGAGTATGCCACATTCTTATCGAGATCCTGACGTATGTCCGGAATCTGGCTCGACCCGGGCAGACCAGCCCAAAAAAGGGCCAACAGAATCAGCCATCGCGCGAAAGCGGACATGCGCCGCAATACTACCGCCAGCCGAACGGTCCTGGCGCCCACGGCGGCTCGCTACGAGGCCAGAAAAGGGGTCGGGGCGGCGAACCGCCCCGACTCGGAGGTCATCGGAAACGCGCGGAAAACGCTTAGCGCCGATCTCGACCTGGTAGCTCGAACTTCGGCCCGCGCAACTGATCCCACCTCTGGAGCTGCTCCGGAGTCAGGACGGCGAGAATCTTCTGATCCAGTTCCGCCCGGAGCTTCTGGGCGCGCTCGCGCATCGCCTGGCGATCCGTCGCCGCCTCCGTTCGCTGCGGCCGAAGCTGCTGCGCGTGTTCTCGAAGCAAGCCGCGAATCTTGTTCACCTGCTCTTCCGTCAATCCCACGCGCCGTGCCACGCCTTCGCCTGCCAATGCGGGAGGACCGACGACCCACAGGTAGATCTGCTCAAATCGCTGTCGCTGCTCAGGCGTCAGGACGGATGAGATCTCTTGGAGGAACGGCTGCTCGTTGAAGCCCCGCGGCCCAGGCCGCGCATCGCTCGAGCGGGCCTGCCTTGCCTTTGCCAAGATCTCGTTCACCTTCGTGCGCTGCTCAGGCGTAAGCTTCAGCTCGTTCTGGACGGCAGGATGACCCATGAGCATCAAAGCGCTCACTTGGAACATGCCGCCAGCCTGGACATCGCCCGGCGCGCCCGCGCCGCCGCGGTTGCCCCGCTGCAGACCCGATCCGGCACCCTGCGCCAAAGCCATCGAAGCCGCAACGACGGTAGCCAATCCGATCATCAAGAGTCGTTTCATATTCGTCACCTCTCGAAAAGCCAATACGACGGAGACGGGGTAAGGTTCACAGGGGACGGAGAGAACCGGGGCCATTGACTTCTCCCGGCGCTCACTCGTCTAACCAGTGCGAATGGAATTCGTGGACTACCCAATCCCCCTGTTGAAGGCACAAGAGCCGTTCGGAGCGATCCGACTCAACCAACCCATCGAGGAACGACATCGCCTCATCCCAAGCGGCGACCGGTTCCGCGCGGACGGAAAGGACGTGCCCCTCTTCGGCGTCAACGTCGGGCCTTCCGACGTCTGCGAGCGAGGCGCTTTCGCTTTCTTGGCCAGCCTCGGAATCAATGCAATTCGAGTCAGCCTGCCCTACCGCGAGTACGGGCCGGACGGCAACCCGAAGCGGCCGACGCGCGCTCGACTCGACCTGCCCGACCCGATCTTCGACCGCCTGTGTCTCCAACAGTCCCTTTGCGAGCAGTTCGGCATCTACGTGCTGCTGCGCGACTTCGCCCTCGGCCTCTCCGATCCGTTCTTCTCGAGTGAAGACAGCCGGTCCCTCGCCCTTCCCGGTCAGCCGGACGCCTGCGCCCTCGCGCTCTGGCACCCTGGCGTGCTCGCTCTTATTCTCGAGCGCGTCAAGAGGCTTCTTACGAAAGAGAACCCCTACACAAAACGTCCGTTTGGTGCGTCCCCCGCCTTGCTTGGGATCCAGATCACAAACGAAGTCGCTTGGTTTCTCGGCGAGCCACAGTCGGACCGAGGGCGGATCGGGCGCGCCGTAGGACAGGCGAGCGAAGCGACGCTCGGCAAACTGGCGGACGCCCTCGGCACTTCGGCCACTTCCTTGCGCCGCCAAGATCCTCTTGACCGTCTCCGACTGTTCGCAGAGGGCAGCAAGAAGGCGTACGCCGATACGCTGCAGTTGCTGCAACGAGAGTTGGGGACGAAGAGACCGCTTCTCGTCGCCGATAGCGCGCCGAGCGCAGGGCCAGCGGCCTTCGTCGCCTTTGAGCCTTGCGACGCTTATGGATGGAACCTCTACCCCGACTTCGGCGACTTCGGAACGGTCAACGGTCCGATCAAACCGTACGATCTCTCGCGTGAGACCAACCTCGATCGCCTCCAGATCCGTTTGGGCAGGAAGCCGACCCTGCTCACCGAAACCGGCGCCAAGCTGGCCCCCGGCGGCTACTCCCGCCTGATCGCGGACGTCACCGCTCGTTGCCTACGGTATGGATTCGCCGGACTGTTCTTTCACGAAATGTACCGCCCCCTCTTCGGCGAGCAGTCGCGCCTGCCGCGGTACCTCGAGAGCCGCGCTCCTCAGTACAACTTCGAACTCTCCACGGACCCCGGCGCCCTCTGCAGCCTGCAGGCCTGCTCCGCCATTTTCCGTTCCGGGGCGATCCCGCGCGCTCCGCGGCGCTTTCGCCTCCGCGACAAGCCGGACTCCTGGATGCGCTTGACCGTCACCCGCGGGAGAAGGCTCGAGGATCTCCGGGAAATCGGTTACGATATCCACCCTCCATTGCGGGCCTTATTGGGAAGCCTCGACGTGGAGATCGTCTTCGACCCAGCGGAGCAAAAGGAAGTGGTTGAGGACCGGCGGGACTCGCCGGGCACGGTCCAGGTACGCCACGTGCGATGCGGTGGCGTCGAAATCGAGTGGGTTACCGACCGAGACCCGGAGCAGGACGCTCTCTTCCTCCGAGTCCCGCTCGACGAAGAGAGAACCCTACTCGTCCTCGTCGGCCGGTCCAAACCCGACTCCGCGGAACAGCGCTTTGCGAACGGTCAAGCCACGCTCACCGGCCTTCGCAAGTACCCTTGGCCGGATCCCAGAACGGGCTACGGGACGAAGCAGTTGGTTCGGCGCCCGCTTGGGCCGGAGGTGAGAATACGGGGCAGGCTCTATCGAGTCGGCGAATCCGGCAGGCAAGGCGACCCCGTCCCGATCCAGGATCCAACCTCGGCGTACCTTCCCCTCGATGGAATCCGCTTCATGGAGCTGCCTGAAGCCACGGCCTCAACGCTCCGCATCCATTCGGACCCTCCGCCCGTCCTGTAGAATACGCCGATGCTCTGCCGAGACTGCCACCGATACGACGCCGAGGAAGGCGTCTGCCGAGACGGGAAGCTCAACCCCGAATCGTTCGCCGATGCCGTCGAGGTGGCACAAGTCTTTGGCCCGCGAGCGATCTGCGTCTTCAACGATTACCGCGAACGCGTTCTCGACATCCGCAAGGGTGCGGCCATGCGGCGACCACCTGAACGCCACGTGCGACCGCGGCGCTGGTGGCGCAATCTGGAACTGGACTGAAGCGAACGCGCATCCCCCGCGGCAGCGTAAGGTAACTTGGAGGTCTCACGATGAGTAAGGGAAACCTAATTGGCCTTGTGCTTGGGATCGCGCTCCTGGGCATGCTTGCCTGGTTTCTCCGCGCAGCCTCCCAGGGCGAATCAGACCGAACGGTTCCCGCAGAGCGACTGGTCGAGATTGGGATCACCGGTTACTTCGACGAAGAACCGCCTCCGGCCGACCGAGCCAAATTCGAAAAAGAGATCTTCACTACGCCTCGCGGCATCTACACAGAAGAGGACGTGAAGGCGAACGGCAACACCTGGCCCTCAGCCAAGTATCCGCAGAACGACTTCCCGATCGACCTGAAACCTCGGCCCGGCGACTTCATTGACCCGGTGCTGCTGACACGAGCCGACCCGAACCGCTCCTGGATCATCAACGGCGAGAAGTACTACTTCGCCTGCAACCAATCCATCGAAGAGCAAGTCTTGAGGGCGAGGAACTTTCCCAGCCGCGTCCGACCCGCTTCCGAGTTCATTCAGAAGTAGACCCGCCGATTTCGATCCCGCTCACGGCGGCGATCGTTTCGCAGGTCAGTCACAAGTACTGCGGCGAACGTTTCTCTTTCGCGAGACCGACCCAGCGCAGCACGAGCAAGAGAACGAGGCTGCCGAGCACGCCGCCCCACAACCAGCCCGACCACGCTTGACCCTGCCACATCGGAGCCGTCAAAGCGCCCAAGAGCGAACCGACGAATAGGGCGCGCAAGGTCCATACGATCGCTTTCATCTCTACTGAATCTTACGTTCCAAGTAGGCCCGCGGCTCCCCTTTCTGGAAAGCCGCGGGCCTGCCCACTGTTACGCCTTTGCTTTCGCCGCTTCGAGCGCATCGAACCGGAACTGGCCGTCAGCGTAGTCCACCTGGACCTTACTTCCGCTTCGGATCTTGCCTTCCAAGATCTGCTTGGCCAGCGGGTTCAGGACGAGCCGCTGGATCGCTCGCTTGAGCGGGCGTGCGCCGTAGGCCGGATCATAGCCCTCAGCCGCAAGCTGCTCGCGCGCCCGATCCGTCAGCACGAGCTCGATGTCGCGCTCCTTCAACCGCTCGCCCAGACGATGCACCTGGATCTCCACGATCTGCTTGATCTGCTCCGCGTTGAGCGGGCTGAACACCACGATCTCGTCAATGCGGTTGAGGAACTCCGGCCGGAAGTGTTGGCGGACGCGTTCCAAGATCCGCTCCTTGATCTCCGGCGTCAACCTGAGATCGTGCATGCCGAACTCCTCGGAGCCGAGGTTGGACGTCATGATGATGACCGTGTTCCGGAAATCCACCGTTCGGCCGTGTCCGTCGGTGAGTCTTCCGTCGTCCAAGATCTGCAGCAGCAGATTGAAGACCTCAGGGTGCGCCTTCTCGACTTCGTCCAGCAGCACGACGCTGTACGGTCGCCGACGGATCGCCTCCGTCAGCTGTCCGCCCTCTTCGTAACCGACGTAGCCGGGCGGGGCACCGATCAACCGCGCGATGCTGTGCTTCTCCTGGTACTCGCTCATGTCGATGCGCACCATGCTCCGCTCGTCGTCGAAGAGGAACTCCGCCAACGCGCGCGCCAACTCGGTCTTCCCAACGCCCGTGGGTCCCAAGAACAGGAACGACCCAATCGGGCGGTTCGGATCCGCGATGCCCGACCTGGACCGACGCACTGCGTCGGCGACGGCTTGGATCGCTTCGTCTTGTCCGACGACGCGCTCGTGGAGCCGCTCTTCCATCTTGAGAAGCTTTTGCATCTCGCCTTCCATGAGACGGGAAACAGGAATCCCGGTCCACTTCGCGACGACCTCAGCGACGTCCTCGTCGTCCACCTCTTCCTTGAGGATGCTGCCATCCTTTTGAAGCTGCGCCAGCTCCTCTTCGAGCTTCTTGAGCTCGCTCGTAAGCTTCGGCAGCTCCCCGTGCTGGATCTGCGCCGCGCGCTCCCAATCCTGCTCGCGCTCGGCATGCTCGAGTTCGATCCGCGCCTCTTCGATCTTCTGCTTCAACTCGCGGATCTGCGTGATCTTCTCCTTTTCGGCCTGCCACTTGGCAGCCAGTCGCCCACGCTCTTCGGCGAGATTGCTCAACTCCTCTTCGATCTTCTTGAGGCGCTCCATCGCTGCAGGATCGTCGCCCTCTTTCTTGAGCGCGGTGCGCTCGATTTCGAGCTGGGCCATCCGGCGATCCAACTCGTCAATCTCGAAGGGCACGCTGTCAATTTCGATCCGAAGGCGGCTGGCCGCCTCGTCAATCAGGTCAATCGCTTTGTCGGGAAGATGGCGGTCCGTGATGTAGCGGTTGCTGAGCATGGCTGCGGCCACGATCGCGCTGTCCGTGATGCGCACGCCGTGGTGCACCTCGTAGCGTTCCTTCAGGCCACGCAAGATCGCAATCGTGTCCTCGACGCTCGGCTCATCCACGAACACCGGCTGGAATCGCCGCTCGAGCGCCGCATCCTTCTCGATGTACTCGCGGTATTCATCGAGCGTCGTCGCGCCGATACACCGCAGCTCGCCGCGAGCCAGCATCGGCTTGAGCATGTTCGCGGCATCCATGGAGCCCTCGGCGCGACCGGCACCCACAAGAGTGTGCAGCTCGTCAATGAACAGAATGACTTCGCCTTCGGCCCGCTTGATCTCCTCCAGGACGGCTTTCAAGCGCTCTTCGAACTCGCCGCGGTACTTCGCGCCCGCGACCAGAGCGCCGAGGTCCAGCGCAATGACGCGCTTGTTCTTCAAGCCCTCGGGAACGTCGGCGGCTGCAATCCGCTGCGCCAATCCTTCGACGATTGCAGTCTTACCCACGCCTGGATCGCCGATGAGGACCGGGTTGTTCTTGGTGCGCCGCGAGAGAACCTGGATGACGCGGCGAATCTCTTCGTCCCGACCGATGACCGGGTCGAGCTTGCCCTTCCGCGCCATGTCGGTGAGATCACGGCCGTACTTCTCCAGCGCTTGATACTTCTCTTCGGGCGCCTGGTCCGTAACACGTTGCCCACCGCGGATCTCCTCGATCGCGCGCCGAAGCGTGTCCACGCCGACACCGTTCGCCCGAAGCGTCCGGCCCGAAAAACCGTGCGCGTCCTGCGCCAAGCCGAGCAGAAGGTGCTCGACGCTGACATACTCGTCGTCCATCCGCTCCGCCTCGTCGAACGCTTTGTTGAGCACGGCTTGGAGCCGTTGGCTCAGCGCGCTACCCAAACTCGCGGAACCGGAGACCTTCGGCCGCTGCTCCAGGTGTTGGCGAACGTCACGCTCCAAGATCTCGGGAACAGCGCCGACCTTCTCCAAGAGCGGTCGCGTCAGCCCCTCTTTCTCCTCGAGCAGGGCAAGCAAAAGGTGCTCGGCATCAATCTCCGAGTGCCCGAACTTCTCGGCGAGCGACTGCGCCGCTCGAACCGCATCCTGTGCCTTTAAGGTTAGTTTGTCGAATCGCATGTTGAGTCTCCCATTGTCAAGTGTCTTTAGTCTACTCTATGCATTTCAACGCTCGCAAGGCTGGAAAAGTTCCCTCATGACAAAAAGGGCTGCCAGCCGCCTTTGGCTGACCGCCCCTTGTTGAGACTGCTCCGCGCGGTTCAGACCTTGATCCGCTCGATGCGGACCGTCGCGGAACCCGGAGGAACGGACGGGTCGAACTCGACGTTGTCCATTCGGCCCTCCAAGCGGACCAGGTCGCCGTTGGCAGCCGAAACCCATGCGGTTGCGTTGAAGATCATCGGGGCCGAGCCTTCCGTCTCGGTGAACTCGATTTTCACCTTGTGCGAAAGCTCACCGTCTACGGTCTCCGAGCCGAGGTAAGTGTACGTGGTCTTGGAGGCGCGGATCCCCTTCGCTGGATCGGCCGCCCGAGTCCTCGTCCAACTCTCACCCTTTTTAACCTCTCGGTCCGGGAAAAGAAATACGTTCGCCTCTTCCATTCGAGGGTTCGGGTTCGGGTTGTCGGTCTCGATCGAGATCAGCTCGCCGTTCTTCTGCATGACGTAGGTGGACTGGGTGGGCGGGCCCAGCACGGCGCCCTCCATCACCTGACCGTTGAACGAGAGGCTCTCCATCTGCTCCGTCCCCTTGATGGTCACCTTCCCGTCCTCGCCCACCTTGAGAACGGTGGACTCGGTTCGAATCTTGACCTCGACGTCCGCCCCCTGGACCTCGGCGTTGACGATGATCCGCAGGGCCGTCTTGTGCCCCTCTTTCGGCTTCCAAGCGATGGTTGCCGATTCCTGCGAAACGGCGCTCACGCAGAGCGCTGTAATGGCTGTGATGAGTAGTGCTTTCCTCATGAACAGAGCATACCTGTCGTTGTCAAAAAGGGTTGCATGCCCGCTGTCAGGCGAGGGATCGGACCCAGTTCCGCACAAGGGCCTTTCCTTCATCCGTCCCGATGCTCTCGGGGTGGAACTGGACGCCCTCGACGGCGAGGTGAGCGTGGCGGATACCCATGATCTCGCCGTCCTCCGCCTCGGCAGAGACGAGCAAGCACTCCGGAAGCGACTCGCGCTGTACGGCAAGGCTGTGGTAGCGAATAGCCTGGAACGGATTCTCGAGACCCTGGAAAACGCCCCTTCCATCGTG
>RFHN01000171.1 GCA_003695835.1 Armatimonadota bacterium | reverse complement strand
CGAGGTGAAGTTCGCTCCGCAACGAGAGCACGACGTCGCGATCTCGGTCCGGAGTGGACAGCTCCATCTGTTCGTGGACGGCACTCGGGTCGCGTTTGCGCCTTTCCGGCCGGATGCTCCCCTCACCGCGGTCGGCTTTCTCTTTGACGCCGGTACCGGCAGCGACGTCCCGTATCGAGATCGCGCGCCGCTGTTGGACGGGATTCAGATTCGGGCTTACACCAGCCCGACCGTGAATCTGCCCGGCGCTGCAAAGCTCGTCGTCGCCGTACCGAACGAACCCGAGTCCTTGTCGGGGCCGCTCGCCGAGTTGGCTCCGTACCTCGACGACCGCCTCGCGTCCGCGCTGAGGGCGACGTTCGGGTGGACGACCGTTACCCTCCGCTCGTTGCCTCTGATGGACGGCGGAATGGATTCACGAGGGGATCCGGCTTCCTGGACGGCGCGCATTCGCGATCTTCTTCGAACGGCCCAACAGCTTGGGGGCGGACTCGTGGTCGTCGGCAACGGGACCGACGGTCGGACGGAACGGGAAAGACAGCTCTTGTCACAAACGAGGGCGCTCCGACTGGCAGCGTTGCTCGCGTCCCACGGCGTTGGGCGAGCGGATAATCTTGTCGGCAGCGTCGCTGCGAAAGAGGGAGGCTCCGAAGTGATCTATTACGATCCCGAGAGCCAGTCGTACACGACTCTGTCCCTGTAGCGAGTCCCTTGCGTTTGGCAAATGGGGCGGGCGAACCCCGCCCACCATCTTAATGGGCTTCGAGACGGTCGTCCGACGATCTTTCCTAACGTTTTTGCCAGGTTCTGGTGAAGTGAACACTGCGTTGAGTGCTGAGTTGGTGTAGACTGACCTCGTAGCGTCACCGCGATTACGCGATTTGCGAACGGGACGGCGCTAAACGCAAAGGAGGAAAACATGCAAGGAATCACACGACTGTTATGGGCGGCGCCGTTGATCGGTTTCGTCGCTTCTGCAGCGTTCTTCGGCGGACAAGGCAGCATCAAGCAGAAACTGAGGGCGGACCTTCCGGAGGTCTTGGCTTCAGCCGGCCCGAACGATCTCATTCCCGTTACCGTTGTAATGAGGGATCAGGTGCCGTGGGACCAGATCGCTGAAGCGAAGGCTCAACCGACGCGACAAGCGCGGTACGAGGCGGTCAAGAGTCTCTTGAAGCCTTTCGCCGAGGATAACCAACGCGAGGTCCTGGCCTACCTCCGTTCGGTGGAGAGAGAGGGCAAAGCAACGCGAATCCGAACCCTTTGGATTGTCAACGTGATCGGTGTAGACGCGACGCCCGAGGTCATCTATGCTCTGGCCCAGAGACCGGACGTCGGCTACATCAACTACAACCCGAAGACGCCCGTCTTCGAAGATCCCAAGGAAGAGTACAGCGACGTGCACCTTCAGAGTGCAATCGAGTGCGGCGTGGCAGCCATGCGCGCGCCCGAGGTCTGGAACAACCTTGGCATCACCGGCCGGGGAGCCGTCATCGCTGTCATTGACACGGGTGCGTGTCTGAGCCACCCCGACCTCGTCAACCAGCTGTGGCGGAATCCGGGAGAGATTCCCGGCAACGGCATAGATGACGATGGGAACGGCTTCGTGGACGACATCAACGGTTGGAACTTCGACGCCAACAACAACAACCCGAACGACACCAACGGCCACGGCAG
Source organism: Armatimonadota bacterium (assembly GCA_003695835.1). Lineage (GTDB taxonomy): Bacteria > Armatimonadota > Fimbriimonadia > Fimbriimonadales > ATM1 > J051. Next base: position 12,075 of record RFHN01000171.1, on the reverse strand, counting down.
CCACACGGCCGGCACGGTCGTGGGAGACGGCACGCAGGGAACGCAGTGCGGCATGGCGCCGGATGCGGCTGCGATGATCATCAAGGTCGGCGTCACATTTGCCGACGAGATGGATGTCTGGAATGCAATGCAGTATGCCGCCAACAATCAGGCTCACGCCTACAGCATGAGCTTGGGTTGGCCGCACAGCCGAAATCCGGACCGAACGACCTGGCGCAACATCGCTCGCAACGCGATCGCCCTCGGCACACAAGGCGTGATCGCCGCAGGCAACGAGGGATCTTGCTGTCGACCGTTCGACGCGGTGCGGACACCGGGCGACGTTCCCGAGATCATCACGGTCGGCGCGACCGACTGTAACCAGAACATCGCCTCGTTTTCGAGTCGAGGCCCGGTTACGTGGCAGACTGTCGGCGGATACTTGGACTGGCCGTACCAACCCGGCAAGATCAAGCCCACCGTGTCCGCGCCGGGCGTAAGCACGACATCGCATAACTTCTGTTCGGGATATCGGCAACTGAGCGGCACATCCATGGCGACGCCGCACGTTTCGGGTGCCGTCGCCCTGATGATCGAGGCGAATCCGAATCTCACTCCCGAGCAGATCAAGGACATCGTCATGCGGGCTTCCATTGATCGAGGCACGGCCGGGTTTGACAACACCTACGGCATGGGCTTCCTGGACGCGTTCAACGCCGTCCAGATGGCGATCAACGAGCCGGTTACCTTCTTCCCGAAGGCGTACGCGATCGACCAGGGTGTCTTCAAGACGGGCGGTCTCGAAGGGACGCACCACAACGATGGCGAAGCCCTCGTAGTGGAGAACCGTAGGCCGACGGCGATCGGCGATCCTTGGGTTGCCGTGCAGCTCATTAGCCACAGCCCAGAGGCCTCGCCCAGCGAGCTGAAGCTCAAGTTCGACGGGAAGGTCTCGTTGATGCCGGTCCGTCAGGTCCTCCAGATGTTCAATTACAACTCGAACAGCTGGGAGACGCTCGACACTCGAAACGCGTCCACCACGGACCAGACAACCGAGGTTACGGTGACGACCAACGTGACGCGGTTCATCAAACCGGGCAACCGGGAAGTGAAAGCGCGCGTCGTCTTCATTGACCTTGGTGTGACGGTTACAAACTGGACGGGTCAGATTGACCAAGTCATGTGGACCGTGACGCCGTAGTTCGAGACGGTAGCGTTACCGCAGGGCGGCTCGAAAATCGAGCCGCCCTTTCTCTGTTGGCAGACCAAAAAACGAAGCGCCCGGCAAGAAGCCGGACGCTCGATTCGCGTGAGGTTTCGCCTGCGTTAGGCTGCGCGGCGACCGCTGTACTTGCGGGACCGCGAACTCGAACGCGATGACTTCGAAGACCCACCATTCCACTTCGGAACGCCGAACTTCGAAAACTGACCGCTGTTGTGCGGGTTGTTGTAGAACTTCGACCACCACGCATTGAACCGCTTCTCAGCCATCGCGCGGTAGTGATGCATCTTCTTCATCGCCTGCTGCTCAGCCTGGTAAGCCTTCCACCACTTGTTGTACCAAGTGTGCCAGTTCTTCCAGGTGTTGTTCCACGCCTTCTTCTGCGCGGCAGTCCAACCGAAGGACTTCCAGTAGCGATTGAAGGTGGAGTTGAACGACTTAAACCACGAGTCGAACGCCTTGTCCGACTTCGGGTAGTTCCATTTAGCCAAGGTGTATACCTCCCAGTTGCTTGGATTTCTCGACTCATGCCGAGAGTCTGTTCTATTATCGGGTTGAGGACGACTCGTCCTCACCCATGAACCGGTTCCACGCTTCGCTAAATCACGCCCTGCAGCGTTTGCCTGGATTTCTCCACGACGTCGTCCGCGTTGGGAATGCACTGCAACTCGAGGTTTCGCGCATACGGCATCGGCACATTGAGGCCGCCTACGCGACCGACGGGCGCGTCCAGATCATCGAAGCAGGACTCCTGAATGCGTGTGCAGATCTCCGCCCCGAAGCCGCCACTCTTCCAGTCCTCATAGACCACGACGGCCCGGTGCGTCTTGCGGACGGACGCAAAGATGGTATCCGTATCCATCGGGACCAAGGAACGAACATCCACCACCTCGACGCTCACCCCATCCTCTTTGTCGAGCCTCTCCGCAGCCTCGAGACATACATGAACCATGCGGGAGTACGCGACGAGACTCAAGTCCGTTCCTTCGCGACGAACGACGGCCTTGCCAAACGGAACCAGGAACTCGTCATCGTCCACCTCTCCTTTGATTCCGTAGAGGCCGGGGTTTTCGGTGAAGATGACCGGATTGTCATCCCGAATCGCCGTCTTGAGCATTCCGTAAGCGTCCGAGGGGGTGCTGGGCGCCACGACCTTCAGGCCCGGCACGTGAGCGTACCATCCCTCCATGCTATGGCTGTGCTGAGCGGAAAGCTGGTTGGCCGCTCCACCCGGGCCGCGAATCACCAAGGGCACTGAGAACTGCCCGCCGCTCATGTACCGGACTTTGGCGGCGTGGTTGATGATCTGGTCCAGCGCCAAGATGCTGAACGACATCGTCATCATTTCGACGACCGGCCGCAGGCCCATCAGCGCGGCTCCGGTCGAGATGCCGACGATGCCCGGCTCGCTGATCGGTGTGTCCACGACGCGCCGAGCGCCGTACTTCTCGAATAGCCCCGCCGTTACGCGGAACGTGCCCTGGTATCGTCCGATGTCCTCTCCCATGAGGAACACGTTCTCGTCGCGGTCCATCTCCTCGATGAGCGCGCGGCGCAAAGCCTCTCGATAAGCCAGCTCAGCCATTAGTGTCCCTCCTCCGGTTGCATATCGGTATACACATCCTCATACACTTCGTGCGGATCCGGTTTCGGGGCCGCGGACGCTTTCTCGTACACCTCGGCCATCTCCTTCTCAGCCTCTTTCTGCATCTGCTCGAGATCCGACTCCTCAATCGCTCCGTGCTTCAGCAGATACTGGGAGAGGAGCAGGATCGGATCCCGTTTCTTGGCTTGCTCCACTTCCTCCTTCGAACGGTAGAGGCTCTGATCGTGGTCCGCCGCGCCATGGCCGGCGAAGCGATACGTCATGACCTCGACAACGTACGGTCTCTGGTTCTTGCGCACGTAGTCGAGAATCCGAGCCGCGTCCTTCCGGACCTGGATCACGTCCATACCGTCCACGCGCTCATGCTCGATTCCGAAACCCACAGCCCGCTTGTGTAGCTCGGGGTCCGCCGCGTGGTATTCGAGGCGGGTACCCATCGCCACCTGGTTGTTCTCGATAAGGAAGACCACGGGAAGGTCCCAAAGGCTTGCCATGTTCATCGCTTCGTAGACGATTCCGGCGTTGGCGGCTCCGTCCCCATAAAAGCAGAGAGCCACGCGGTCTTCGCCGCGGTACTTGATGGCAAAGGCAAGCCCCGCGCCCATCGCGGTGTGTCCGCCTACGATTCCCCAGCCGCCGAAGAAGTGCTTCTCGGCGCTGTAGAGGTGCATCGAGCCGCCCTTGCCCTTGCTCGTTCCGTCGCGGCGACCCATGATCTCGCACATGACTTCGTACGGCGAGACGCCCATCAACATCGGGTAGGCGTGATCCCGGTAAGCAGCGATGACCGGGTCGTCTTCGCGCTTCTCGCCGATCCAACCGATAGCGACAGCCTCCATGCCCGTGTAGACGTGAAGATAGCCGCCTGCCAGGCCGTTTCGAAAGGCTCGCATGGACTGGTCTTCGAACTCGCGAATGCGATACATCCAGCGGAGGTCCTCGACCAGCTGCTCGAGCTCTTTTCGAGTCGGTTTACCGTTGGAGGCAGAGGGTTTCGATTTGGATTTCTTGCTTTCCTTCGTACTCAAGAACGAGGCTCCTTTTCCGTTCCGTCTCATCGGAAGCGTTAAACTTCCGAATCGTCTCGTGTTAGCGCGATTGTACCCACGCCGCCGGCGACAGGCGGTCGAGGCGAACGAAGGCGGTGTCGAACGTCCGCCGAAGATCTCTCAACCACTCGCCATCGGACACGGATAGCGGTAACGGAAACTCGACTTCGCGCCCGTCCTTTACAACGTACATTCGGACCTCGAACGGCCCCGGATGAGCCTGCATGAGCCTCTTGGCGCTCTCGAGTTGCTGGCGGCTCGCCTTGAGCACACGGACGCTCAGAACGCCGTGTTCAGGAACCGACGCCGTTTCCTGCTTGTCTTTCTTTTCTTTCCCATTCGAAGCGGAGCCGTTCTTGGGAGGGCTGCCGTTCGTGCCCGCCGAACCGTTGTTAGCCTTGTTGGCGGCGCTCGCCGCATCCTCGAGGCGCCCGATCGAAGAGGCGATCACTTCGACGGAGTTCTCGCCGCCATCCTCGCGGTGGCGGATCTTGCCCTTCACGACGATCACCTCATCGGCATTCAGAAGATCTCCCGACTCGCCGAGCACGCTGTCGAATACGATGACACGCGCGTGGCCGGTCAAGTCCTCCAAAGTGAGCAGCGCCATTTCGGAGCCGCGGCGCGTGGTCCTTCGCTGCAGTTCGGCGACGACCCCGACGAGGCGGACGTTCTCATCGTCGGGCACCTCCGCCAGATCGCTCAAAGGATGGCTGGCAATCCGGTCGAGCGTCTCTTCCAATCCGCGGAGTGGGTGATCGCTGAGGCAGATACCCAGTACTTCTCGCTCCATGGAGCGCAGCACTGCGCGTTCCGGCGGCTCCGCCTGAGCCAAGGGGGGATGCGTCTCCGTGGAGTCGTCCGAGTCGCCGCCAAAGAGGTCGCGCTGGCCGCTCTCACGGTTTTTGGCCTGTTGGTCCGCGAACGACAGCGCCGACTCCATGGACTCGAGCAGGATCCGCCTGTGTTCTGCGAAGGAATCGAGCGCTCCTGCCTTGATCAGGGCTTCCAAAGCCGTCTTGTTGATGCTTCCATGCTCGCGGACACGCGTAACGAAGTCGAACAGCCCCTTGAACGGCCCATCCTCTCGCGCCTTGAGAATGTTCTTGATCGCCGCTTCGCCGATGCCCTTGATCGCGCCCAGGCCGAAGCGAACACACGCCCGTCCCTCGACCTCGTCCACGGTAAACGAAATGTCGGAGCGGTTGACGTCGGGTGGGAGGACCTCGATTCCCATGCGCCGACACTCGTTGATATAGCCCACCACCTTGTCCGTGTTGCCTTGATAGGCGGTTAGGATCGCGGCCATGTACTCGACGGGGTAATGCGCCTTCAGGTAGGCAGTCTGGTAGGCGAGAAGGCCGTAGCAAACGGCGTGCGCTTTGTTGAAGGCGTACCCAGCGAACGGCCTCAATAGCTCGAACACCTCGCGCGCGGCTTTCTCCGTCATTCCGTTCTGGACCGCCCCGGCGATGAACTTGGCTTCGGACTCCTCCAGCAGCTCCTTCTTCTTCTTGCCCATCGCTTTGCGGAGGACATCCGCTTCACCGAGGGAGAAGCCGGCAAGCGCTCGAACGAGCTGAAGGACTTGGTCCTGGTAAACGATGACGCCGTACGTCTCGGCGAGGATCGGCTCCATCCTCGGGTCGAGGTAGGTCGGTTTCACGCGGCCGAACTTGCCATCAATGTACCGCGGGATGTGATCCATCGGCCCCGGCCGATAGAGGGCGACCATCGCAGCGAGTTCGCCGAGGCTGTCCGGCTTGAGTTGCTGGACGTAGCGCGTCATCCCGGAGCCTTCCAGTTGGAACACGCCCGCCGTTTCGCCCCTGCCCAGCATTTCGAACGTCTCCTTGTCGTCGAGCGGGATCTCTTCGATCCTGAGGCGCGGTTTCCCAGCCCTCTCAATGTAGTCGAGGCATCGAGAGACGACGGTGAGGTTCGAGAGGCCGAGGATGTCCATCTTGAGAAGGCCGAGCTTCTCGAGGATCTCCATCGGGTACTGGGTGAGCGGTTGCCCGTCAGCGCTTCGTCCAATTGGAACGATCTCCGCGATCGGTTCCTTGCTGATGACGATGCCTGCGGCGTGGACACCGGCATGCCTCGCCACTCCCTCCAGCTCTCGCGCCGTGTCCACCAGGCGGCGGACCTCTTCGTCTTTCTCGTACTCGGCGCGGAACTGCTCGATCTCCCTGATCGCGCTCTCGATGGTGGCGCCGGGAAGAGAAGGGATAAGACGGCAGAGACGGTCCGCTACGTCGGCGCGGATGCCGAGGGCGCGTGCGGCATCGCGGATAGACTGCTTCGCGCCCATCGTTCCGAACGTGATGATTTGGGCGACGTGTTCTTGCCCGAAACGTTCTCGCGCGAACTGGATCACTTCGTCGCGCCGCGTGTCTTCGAAGTCCATGTCAATGTCGGGCATCGCGATTCGCTCCGGATTGAGGAATCGCTCGAAAGTCAGTCCCCAGCGGATCGGATCGATATCCGTGATGCCGATCGCAAAGCTGACCAACGAGCCCGCAGCCGAGCCTCTGGGGCCAAACCGGATCCCGTGTCTCCTGGCAAACTGGGCGAACTCGCGGACGACGAGGAAGTACTTCGCGAAACCGGTCTGCTCGATCACGCCCAGCTCGTAGTCGAGCCGCTCGAAGTGTTCGTCGGACGGGTTGCCCAGCCTCTCCTTCACGCCCTCGTATGCCAGGTGCCGGAGATACTCCTGAGGCGTAACGCCTTCGGGGAGATCAGGATCCGGCAGCTCCACCATCTCTTGAGCCAGATCCGTGTGGATCCGTTCGGCGAGATGAACCGTGTTCGAGAGCGCCTCCGGTACGTGAGCGAACACTTCCGCCATTTCGTCCGGCGCCTTCAGATAGAACTCTTTCGTGTCAAAGCGCAGGCGGTCGGACTCGCTCACCTGCTTCCCAGTCTGGATGCACAGCAAGACATCGTGAGCGTCCGCGTCTTCCTTGCGCAGATAGTGGGAGTCGTTCGTACAGATGAGCGGGAGATCCATCTCCTTGGCGATCTGAATGAGACTCTCGTTGACCTGCTTCTGAACGGGAATGCCGTGATCCTGGAGCTCGACGAAGTACCGGTCGCGGCCGAATATGTCGAGGTACCTCTCCATCGCCTTTCGGGCGCCCTTCTCGTTACCTTCCGCAAGAAGCGTACAGACTTCGCCGGAGAGACACGTCGTCGAGGACACGATGCCCTTTGCGTGGTCAGCGAGCGTCCGAAGGTCGATTGCAGGCTTGCCGGATACCGGATTCTGCGCGCTCAGCGTGGCGAGCTTGCAGAGATTGCGGTAGCCTTCTCGCGTTTCGGCAAGAAGCAAAAGGTGGTAGGTCTGTGGCCGCGCTCCCTTCTCCTGCTCGGAGATCACATACGCTTCCATGCCGAGGATCGGCTTGATGCCGTGCTCTTGGCAAGCGTAGTAGAACTCCATCGCGCCGTACATCACGCCGTGGTCTGTCAGCGCCAAGGCGGTCATCCCATTCGCCTTAGCGTGCTGGACCATCGTCTCGATGCGCTGGGCGCCGTCGAGAAGGCTGTATTCACTGTGATTGTGCAGATGCACAAAATCAACGGCCATGGATCGTATCGCTATCGTCAGTTTGGCACACTCGGGGCAGGCGTGGAGCGCAAGCGCGAGAATCTCCCAAGCGGCGTCAGTAGAGACGATCCGAAACGCGAAAGGGATTCAGTTCGAGCCGCTGCCGCTCTACTGTTTTCGCTGAGCGCGGAGAAACTCCGCCAATGCGTTCAACTCTTCGGAGGAAAGATGTCCGTAAGACGGCATCAGCGCAGCGCCCTGGGCGGCTGGATCCTTCAGGAAGGAAACGAACCAAGAGCGACTGGGCTTCAGCGCCCCGATGCCATCGAGCGCGGGTCCGGGGCCGCTGGCGCCCTTGCCGTCCAAGGAATGGCAGTTCCGACAGCCTTGTTCGTCGAAGAGACGCGCCCCCATACGCATCATGGTTTCGTTCATGCGCTCGGAGTCCATCATTCCCGGAGTCCCGGAATGCATCGCGGTATCTATGTCGGGAGCCGCGCGCGAGGCGGGGCTTTGCATTTGGCTGCCGAACTGGGCAAAGGCGACTACGACGACCAATGCCCCGAACAGCCCCAAGCCGCGCACCCATACCGGCGCCCACTTTCCGCGCCCCAAGAAGGGAAGTGCGAACGCAAAGACCGCCAGCGCCGTCGGGATCGCGATCGCTCCGACCCAGCCCAGCGACGGGCTCAGCCCCTGCGACCACTTCAGCAACGCGTGCATCGGCACGGCGTACCACATGGGCGCCACCGGTCCACCCATCCGGAGGTCCTGGTGAGTGGCAGGCGTCCCGGCGGGAGCGCCGACCGTAGCCGCCAAGAGCAAGCCGAGCGCCAACGGAGCCAGGGTCCAATAGCCGCCCACCGGCATCTTCCTTCGCCACATCCACACGAGTAGGCCAACCGATACGAGAAGGCTCCCGGCTCCAGTCAGCCAACGGTGGAGCTGGTACCAGCGCCCGAGCGAGCCGTCGTTCACCGTGCCTCCCGGCAGAATCCAGTCTTTCACTGCCGGCCCCAAGCCCGGGGCGGAGCCTGCGATCCGCGCTTCGGTCAGCATCGTCCGAGCGTCATGCTGCGTAAGCGGTAGTGGCTTACCCGTTACCTGCGCTCCGTAGACCAGCAAGCCGAGAGCCAGCGCACTCCACCACAGGCCCCGTGCGCTCCGCCACCACCCATACCACAGCATTCCGAATATTGTCAGGCCTGAAGTCAGCACAGCGAAGAACGCAAGCCAATAGTGGACGGCTTGGAGCGCCTTGTACGCGTTCGACATCGTCTGAAGGCTGGCGTATGCCCCCTCCGCAGTCGGCTGGTAGACACGGGAGAGGGATAGGCCCGTGAGCGCGAGGGCAACCGTGCAGATTGCCACGGAAAGAAGACCTGCGCCGAGAAGCCGCTGAGCCGGGAGTTTCATTCGGGATGCTTCGGCTGGCGCATGCGCCGAATCTCGTCTTTCAGGTCCTCGGGCAGGTCCCGAAACTGGATGCCAATACAGAAGCCATGTCCGCTACCAGGCTTGCAGTTTGCCACCCAGCCGTCCACTTCATACGAGATCCGTTTCAGGCCGGCGACCCGAAGGAACAGTCGAACAGGCTCCCCGACCTCGAGCAGGCAACCGCTCACGATCCCGGCGCCGCCCTCCGAAAGGTCCGTCAAAGAGGCTTCCGCCTCCCGGCCTTCCGGGAAGTGTACAACCGCGACGCCCTCGACAGGGTGACGGGTGTGCCGACGCCGCTCACATCGGTTGGGCGCGCGGGCCAACCGCAGGCGATTCTCTTCTGCGCCGAGGACCAAACAGCGTAGCGAGCCTTCGCGACACTTGAGGCGCATCTCGGAACCGACGGGCATCGCGGGCAAGGCGCTTTCAGCCTCGAAAACGAATGTGGAACCGTTGGCGCGAGAGATCCCTTCGATCTCCGCGCCAGCAAAACAGATCGAGCATTCTTGGTCCTCCAACTCGTCGGGCAGTCGCTTGCCAGATTTGCGCGCCGAGTCTCTGTACTCAGCGAGCGAACCCGGAGCACATTGGAGTCCCGAAATCTCTGCAAGCGCCCGGCTCATCCGCGCCCCCCAGGCGCTTGTCCTCCCAGGGTTTATCGCCATCGGTTTTGGAGTGTACCTTCGGAAACGATGACGTCGGTTGGAAGCAGCCGGCCGACTCGTCCATCGGGGAAGAGCGCCAAGACTCCGCCCTTGTGCACCGGTTGCTTCTTCGTCGGATCATCCGTTTCGCCGATGAAGGCGAGCCTGGTTACGAATTTCGAAGCGGACGTCGGTTGGTCGTTGCTGTTGTCGTATCCGATGAGGAAGCCGTCTGGGACGCCCCCCGGCAGTGGCGACGGATCGTACGAACCGCCTTTGCCGTTCGAGATCGTCTCCGCCACCAGAACCTGATACTTCTCCATGAGATAGGTCCTCGTGGGTGGCAGGGTTGCCCAAGAGACGATGCCGTAGCTGAGCGTCGCCTCGCTCAGTTTGTTCGTGATCCTCTCTCGGTAGGCAATTGGCGTGCCCCACTCTTTCGGGACTGCGGGACTGGTGAAGTGGTCCACATCCGATATATAGTCCGAGAGTTGGGATGCCCAACAGGCGGGACGTCCCTGCGCATCGGTTAGGACGCCGGTTCCGGTCCGCGTGTACGCCACCGGAAGACCGTCGTTGTTCTGCTCCGCATAGAGGAAGAGTGCGCCGTGTATCGCACGGAGATCTCCCTTGATGTGAAGCGGCCACCGCGCCGGTTCCCAAACGAGCTTGATGTACGCCAAGGCCCCCGAAACGAGCACAACGAAGATCACGATCAACCAACGGAGGCCGGCGCCCGTCAGGTACGGATTCTTCCTGCGCTCGACGTCGCGATCTTCGTCCTCGTCCTCCAATACGAAGAACGGGAAGATCATTGGCTCGCAGCCACCGACTTGGCCGGATCGTCCAGCAACCCAGCGTCAATCAACGCTTGGCGCACCTCGCTCTCAATCACCAACAGATTCGTTCCATGACCATCTCGAACCGGCAGCCGCCCCGTCTTGACGTTCCCGGGAGGAACCTCCTTCGCCCACATTCCGAGGTAGATCAGTTCCTCTTGGGACAGATTGCCCTGCACCAAGCGCACGGCCTCGCGGGACAGTCGGTCGAGATCGGATAACGTCAGCCCCTTCTCCTGTATGCGCTTGCGAAGGGCATCCAGGAACATCTGCTGACGCTCGCCACGGAAGAAGTCGCTGTCTTTGCGGTATCGGAGGAATCCGACCACCTGATCCCCACTCAGGACTTGCAGACCTTTCTTGAGGTTGATATCCAGGTCTCCTCGGCGATCGCGGTAGCGCATATCCTTGGGCACGTCGATCTCCACGCCACCCAGCAGATCCACAACGCGGCGGATCGTGTCATAGTTCACGAGCACGATCTTGTCCGCGCGGATTCCGGTCAGCTCAGCTACCGTATCGCGGACAGCCTCGGGCCCATAGAAGACGTGCACGGCGTTGATCTTTCCTCTTCCGTGGCCGGGGATGCTGACTTCAGTGTCCCGAGGGATCTGCAGCATGCCGATCGAGTTCTCTTTAAAGTTGCAGCGGATGAGTTGGATCGTGTCCGTCCGCCCCCTCGCGTCTTCAATGACCTTTCCGCCGTACATCCTCTGTTCGTCCGCGCCGAGCAGCAGAATGTAAAGCTCGTCCTTGGGCAGGGGGTTCTGGGATCCGGGCGTAATCGCCTCGCGCAGCAGGATCTGCACGGCAGGGTTTGAGCCAACGTAAGCCGTAACGACGCCGCCCAGCAACGCGACCAGGCAGAACGTCACATATCCAGTCCAATACAGAAATGCTTTCATCTCCAGCGTCGTTCGTCTACCGTTCCCTACGTCCGCGCGCCGGCTTCCCGCTCCTCTACGCAGGGGACGGCGGGGAGTCGCACTCGGAACGTGGTGCCTTCACCGGGCGCACTGTCTACCTCAATCGAACCCCCGAGCGCGCCCACCAGCTCGTGCACGATCTTCGTACCCCACCCGGAGCCGCCGCTCCGGCGCCAACCCGATACCGCCAAGCCCCGAACGATTCGCTCCCGCACTTCCTCCGGCATGCCCGGACCGTCATCTTCCACCTCGAGCAGGTGACACCCGTCCGCGAGGCTGGTCGTCACCCGAACGCGACCGCCCACGCCCTCCCGTTCCGTTGCTGCCTTGATTGCGTTACCGACTACGTTCTGCGCAATCCGAAATACGTACAGGGTGTCGAGAGCGGTGGGTTCCTCCACCGCCGTCGTCACCACGAGCTCCACGCCTTTCTTCCGCGCTTCCGGCTCGAGGTACGAAACCGCTTCCCGGACAACGTCCGAGAATCTCGCCGGCTTTCGGTTCGGTCGCAAGGGACGACCGGCGGACAGGTCCGAAATCAGCCGACTGTAGCCCACGATTCGGTCTACGGACTCAGCCAAACAACGAAAACCGTCGCGGAGAAACTCGGACGCTTCGCCAGCAGGCGCGACTTCTTCCACGGCCGGGCTGAGCAGAAGCACGTGGGAGTACAGGGACGCCGCAAGGTTGCCGATGTCATGAGAGACTTTGCCCATCGCTTCGAGGCTGGCCATTCGGCTCGCTTGCTCGGCAAGCAGAGAGTTCACATACGCCAAAGCGCTCACGGCGCTCACGGTCTCGATGACCTGAAGGT
>RFHN01000170.1 GCA_003695835.1 Armatimonadota bacterium | reverse complement strand
GCCCACCATCCCCGTCTCCCTTCGCCATAATCGCGCCATGAGCACGATCACGGAACTGCCGTCTTGGAACACAACGTCTCTCTACTCCGCTGTCGATGGTGAGGACTTTCTCTCGGCGAAGAAGGAGTGGGAGAGCGCCATCGTCCAACTGGAGAAAGCGCTCGACGACCGAGAAGGACAGGACGATCCGGCTGCGCTGGCTTCCTTCCTCCAGGACTTGAACCGAGTCATGGAGACGGGCAAGACGTTGAACGCTTTTGTCATGTGCTTCGTCTCCACGGATTCGAGGAACGAAAAGGCGCTCGCTGCGCATAGCGAGATGCAGCCATGGAACGCTCGTCTTCGAAAGATCGTGGCCAGGCTCGTCAAGTGGGTTGGGCAGGTGGATTTGGAGAGCGCGACTGCCGCCGCGCCGGTCCTGGCAGAGCATGAGTTCATCCTACGCAGAATGAAGGAGGAGGCGACGCACCAGATGTCGCTTCCCGAAGAGCAGCTGGCGGCAGATCTCGACATTACCGGCGGGATTGCTTGGGGGAGGCTGAGGGACAACTTGACTTCCCAACTCCAAGTCGAAGTGCCTCTTCCTTCCGGAACCGAGCGGATGTCCATGAGCCAGGTGCGCAACCTCGCCTATCGCCCCGATCGAGATGTGCGGCGCATCGCGTATGAAGCGGAACTGGAGGCTTGGAAGCAGAGCGAGCTTGTCTTCGCCTCGGCGATGAACAGTATCAAGGGACAGGTCCTCACGCTCTGTGAGCGCCGCGGTTGGGAAAGTCCTCTTGAGGAGACATTGTTCTACAGCAACATGGACCGCACGGCCCTCGAGGCGATGCTATCGGCAGCCCGCAAGGCTTTCCCGGTATTCCGGCGCTACCTGAAGGCGAAGGCCAAGGCCATCGGAGTGGAACGCCTCGCTTGGTACGACCTCTTCGCGCCGGTGGGTGAAGGCGACCGATGGGATTACTCGGATGCCCAACGGTTCGTCGCCGAACGGTTTGGAAGTTTCAGCCCGGACCTCGAGGCGTTGGCATTGCGCGCGTTCCAGGAGGATTGGATTGACGTTCCGCCCAAGGACGGCAAGAGAGATGGCGCGTTCTGCATGGGGGTCAGGGGCGACGAGTCGCGAATCCTCTTGAACTACGAACCGACCTTCAATTGGGTGGGAACGCTGGCCCATGAGCTGGGCCATGCCTATCACAACTGGTGCCTGCGCAATCGCACTCCCTTGCAGAGACAGACGCCGATGACTCTTGCCGAAACGGCGAGCATCTTTTGCGAGCAGATCGTGCGTCGCGGCGCGCTCGAGAAGGCATCTCCCCAAGAGCAGCTCGCCATCTTGGAAGACGCGTTGCGCGCGGCCTGCCAGGTAGTCGTGGACATCACGAGCCGTTACCTGTTCGAGAGTCGTTGCTTCGAGAAGCGAAAGGAACGAGAACTCTCCGCAAGCGAGATGTGCGATCTGATGCGAACCGCCCAAGAGGAGACCTATGGGGACGGGTTGACGGAAGAGCTCCATCCGTACATGTGGGCAGCGAAGCCCCACTACTATAGCAGCTCGCGCTCGTTTTACAACTTCCCGTACATGTTCGGGTTGCTTTTCGGGCTGGGGCTTTACGCCCACTACCAGAACGAGGTAGAGGGGTTCGTCGAAGAGTACAACAATCTGCTTTCCTCCACCGGTATGGCGGACGCGGCCTCGCTGGCCGCTCGGTTCGATATCGACATCCGTTCTGAGTCGTTCTGGGAGTCGAGCCTCGCCGTCATTGCGGAGGATGTTGAGCGATACGATGCTCTGGTGAGTTAGCCCGAGGCGACAGCTTCGGCCAGAGCTTGATGAGAGTGAAGGCTCCGACGGCTGCAATGAGCGCTAAGGCGGTACCGGTGCCCGCTCGCCCATAGAGGAACTCGCCCGTGCTGAAGAGCAGGCCGTAGACGGTGACGCAGCCGGCGATCATGCAAAGAATCGCCGTGGGAAGATGGACGGTGTCCGGTTCCGGGCGGATCGGGTTGCCGGACTGCTCGCACAGTCGGTAGACGGTTCGCCAACCCGGCCCACCTGGTCGGGTCTTTTCGACGAAGGACTTGAGCGTCGCGAGGTCGGTAGGCGGCGTGAGGTAGGCGACCGCCAACCAGCACACCGTTGTGAACGCAACCCCTAACAGCCTCCACACCTCCGGCGAGGCCTGGACATCCGGAAAGAGGGAGGGATGGATTTGCGATTGGTAGAGGAAGAACGCGAGGGAGGCGACCATGCCGGTTACCTCGCACGCCGCATTCACCCGCCACCAGAACCAGCGAAGAATGAACACCAAGCCGGTACCGGCTCCGACTTGGAGCATCAGGTCGAAGACCTGCTGCGCATTCTCCATGCGCAGGGCGACGAGCGCAGCCAAGACCATCAGCCCGGCAGTCGCAAGTTGTCCCACGATGACCAAAGTCCGCTCGCTGGCCTGCGGATTCAGAAACCGCTTGTAAAAATCGTTGACGATGTACGACGCGCCCCAGTTGAGGTGGGTGGAGATCGTAGACATGTACGCGGCCGCCAGCGAGGTTACGATGATTCCGAGGAAGACCGGCGGAACGAAGGAAAGCATCAAAGAGTAGCCGAGGTCATGTCCCTGGGGCCCGGTGTAGTGTGGGAAGGAGGTCCGGACTGCCTGGCTGATGTCGGGAAACACGATCAGCGATGCGAGGGCGACGAGGATCCACGGCCACGGGCGGAGCGCATAGTGAAGAACGTTGAAGAGCAGCACAGCCCCCTGAGAGTGGGCTTCGTTCTTCGCAGCCAACATGCGTTGGGCGATGTATCCACCGCCGCCCGGCTCTGCTCCGGGGTACCACACGCTCCACCACCAGACCGCGAGCGGCAAGATGAGAAGCGTCAAGAAGGTCTCGGGCTGGGAGACGTCGGGAAGGATACTGAGCTTGTCCGCGAGCTCCGGATGAGAGAGAAGCCCCTGCAAGCCGCCCACCTCGGGTTGCTGCAGAGCGAAGTAGGCGGCGGTGAACGAGCCAAACATGGCGATGGCGAATTGGATGAGGTCGGTAACCAAGACGCCGCTCAGGCCTCCGAGCAGGGAGTAGATCACGGTCACCGTGCCTGCAATCACGACCACTTGAATCGGGGACGCGCCGAGCAGAATCCCGCCGATCTTGATCGCAGCCAAGGTCACCGTCGCCATGATGAAGACATTCAAGAAAAGCCCCAGGTAGACGGACCGGAAGCCTCGAAGGAAGGCCGCCATCTTTCCCGAGTAACGGAGTTCGTACAGCTCGATGTCCGTCAGGACTCCGGACTTGCGCCATAACCGCGCAAACAGGAAAGTCGTGAGCATGCCCGTGAGAAGGAACGCCCACCACTGCCAGTTGGCAGCCACTCCGTCCTCGCGCACGAATCCGGTGACCAGGTTGGGGGTGTCGGTAGAGAAGGTCGTCGCGACCATGGACACACCGAGTAGCCACCAGGGCATGGAGCGCCCGGCAAGGAAGTACTCAGCGGTACCCTTGGTGGCTCGGCGCGCGAGCAAAGCCCCGATCACGATCCACAGGACGAGAAACCCGCAGAGGATGACCCAGTCAACCGTCTTTAATCGCATGCCCGTGTCTCACAGTTCGACGATGGTCGCGCGAATCCTGCAACACCGTTCGGGTAGAAACCTGCGAATGAGCGAAGAGCGCGCCAAGAATCGGTGGCCTGGGTGGGCGCCCCACGTTGCCGTGGCTCTACTGGGTGTTCTCTTTGTCTGTCTCGCCGTAAACCAGATTGCGGACTTTGACTTCTGGTGGTTGCTCAGCACCGGGAGGTACGTCGCGGAAAACGGGATCCCTCGCACGGACGTCTTTTCGTTCGCATCCGAGGGGCGTCCTTGGGTGGAGCTACGCTGGCTCTTTTGCTTGGGTCTTTACGGTGCGGTGTCGCTGCTTGGATACGCGGGCGCGAACGCGATCAAGGTAGGGCTCTTGGCGCTGCTGGCCTGGATTTCAGCAAAAACCCCGACACGTTTGCCTCTGGTTGGCGGAATCGCATTGGGGAGTTTGAGCTTGCTCGCGATCAGCCCGCGCATGATCCTTCGCCCGGAGCTTGCGAGTTACTTGCTTTTTGCGCTCTTCCTTTTCTTGCTGGTGCGATCGAGACGTACTTCGCCGAAGACCTTGCTCTGGCTGCCGCTTTTCCAAGTCGTTTGGGTCAACGCACACACGATCTTCGTCATGGGGCCCCTTCTGGTCGGCGCCTTCCTCGCAGCCGGGCTTTGGGAGTGGGCGAAGAACCGGGACGATGAATCTGTGAAGGAGCGGTTGCGATACGGGACATTCGCCCTCATTGGGTGCTTGCTCGCCGCTCTTGTCAACCCGTACGGCGCTGGGTCCTACGCGTTCGCATGGCAGATCTTTGGCGAAATGCGCCACTCGTTGTATGCAAACTCGATCGCCGAGTTGCGGGGGCCCTTCGAGCTGGGGTTGGGCTTTGTGAGCATTCGTGCGTTCCTCGCACTCGTGGTCGTCGTAGCATTGCTCACGCTTGCGACCCTTCGCCGAACTGACCTCTTTCTCTTGTTGGTCGCGCTGGCGATGGGGTACGTCTCGTTTTCCTCTGTTCGCAATATCCCGTTTTTTGTCCTTGCCGCCTTTCCTCTCGGAATTCACGGCATCCAGCAGATCGCCGCAGGAAGTCGGTTGCACGATCTGTTGCACCGGTTGCGATATCCGGTAGCTGGCGCGGCAGTTCTCGTGTCGCTGTATTACAGTTGGGCTTATGCGACGAATCGAGAGCAAGTGAAGGAGGCGCTGCCGAACCTGTTCGGCTTAGGCTTGGC
>RFHN01000169.1 GCA_003695835.1 Armatimonadota bacterium | reverse complement strand
GCTCGCCGATTTCGTCGAACAAGCCGCCGTTCTCAGAGCGGACGCGTTGGCAGCCGTCGAGCAGAGGGCTGCAGAGTCTCTCCACCGAGCGACTCACGCTCTCAAGGGATCTTCGGCTTCTGTCGGCGCTCGCGCTTTGTCCGAAGCGGCGAAGGCAGTTGACGATTGTGCGCGGGTTGGAAACCTCGAGGAGGCGGTCGCAAGGCTGCAGGCGCTGTGGGAGGAGCTGGACGCCGTGTGCAGGGAGGTCGAAGAGTGGTCGAGGCGAGCAGCTTAAAGATCCTCGTCGCCGAGGACGATGTCATCTCCACCAAACTTCTCAAGCGCACGCTAGAGAAGCACGGTTACGCCTACGACCTCGTCGAGAACGGCATCTCTGCGTGGGAGGCGATGCAGACCGGCCAATACTCCGTTTTGATCAGCGACTGGATGATGCCCGGCATGGAAGGACCGGAGTTGTGCAGAAAAATCCGCGAGAGCGAAATCCCATTCTGCTACATCATCATTCTTACCGCCAAAACATCGTCCGCTGACAAGATGGCTGCAATCCACGCAGGCGCCGACGACTTCCTGAGCAAGCCGTTCAGCGAGCCGGACCTCGTGGCGCGCCTCATGGCAGGGAGCCGTCTCGTGCGAATGCAACAGCAGCTCGAACGAGCGAATGAGGAACTTTCGGCCCAACGGGAAGAGCTGGCTCGAGCAAACGACGTCCTGACACGGCAGCAAGAAGAGCTGAGCATCACTCTCAAACGTTTGGAGGACGCCTCGCGGATCGCTGACATCTCGAGGAACCGATTCTCCCAACTGTTCGAGGGGTTGCCGTTGCCTTGCTTTACCGTCGGCGCCGACGGGCTCGTTTACGAATGGAACGAAGAGGCCGCAACGCGCTTTGGCGTACCGCCGCATCTCGCGATCGGCCGCACGGTGCAGGACCTTCTCGGTACCCGGCTTGTGGATGAGGAAAGGCTCCAATCTGTGCAGGCGGCGCTGAGCGGAATGGCGTTTGTTAGCGAAGACTGGAACGACGGAGAGCAGTATTTCCTTGCCAGCGGATACCCACTCCATTCCCACGGCGGAGAAGTCACGGGCGCAATCCTGTCGCTCGTGGATGTTACAGCCCAGCGGCTTGCGGAGGCGAAACTCGAGGAGCAGCTCCGAACGATCCATGATCTCTACGAGAAGCTCCAGGTAGCGAACAAGAGGCTCGAATCCATTGCCAGTCTCGACGGCCTCACCGGGATTCCGAACCACCGCACGTTCCAAGAGCGGCTGGCTGGCCTGATCGAGGTGTATCGCCAAACCCAAGAGCCGTTCTGCCTCGCCCTGATGGACGTAGATCACTTCAAGCGCTTCAATGACGATTTCGGCCACTTGGCGGGTGATGAAGTGCTCAAGTCCGTCGCGGCCACCTTGAACGGGGCGGTCCGAGGATCCGATGTGGTAGCGCGGTACGGTGGGGAAGAGTTCGCCGTCTTGTTCCGGGGTGCGGAGTTGGAGACAGCTTCGAGGCTCTGCGAGCGCCTGCGACAAGCCGTGGAAGCGCTGCCTCCCACCTACCGGCAGATCACGATTAGCATCGGCGTTGCCCAGTTCGATGAGACAGTGAATGAAGCAGAGGAGTTGATCCGCCGGGCGGACACTGCGCTGTATGCGGCGAAGCGGGGTGGCCGAAACCGCGTCTGTACCTGGGAGCCTTCTCTCGACACCGAAGCGGCAGCCTAACCCTGGGTAAGCTCGGCGGCGTGACGCAGTATCGGATAGCCATCCTGAGCGCAACGGGCGCGGTAGGTTCGGAGCTGTTGCGTTTGCTGGATGAGCGGGAGTTTCCCGTCGCCGCAATCCGCCTGCTCGCAAGCCCCCGCTCGCAAGGAAAGGCACTGACGTTTCGAGGCGACCACATGCCGGTCATGGCTGTCCAGGAATCCTCTTTCGAAGGCGTGGACCTCGCGTTCTTCAGCGCCGGAGCGGAGGCTGCGAGGAAATGGTCGCCGGTCGCACAAGAGGCGGGGGCGACAGTGATTGATAACTCGTCGGCCTTCCGGATGGAGCCGAATGTTCCTCTCATTATCCCGGAGATCAACTGGCACAAGGCCAGGAAGGAAACGAAGTACTATCCCGTCGGCAACTGCACGGGCATCATCCTTGCGATGACGCTCGCACCGTTGCGCAAGTTCGGGCACTTTCGCAGAATCGTCGTGAGCACGTATCAAAGCGCAAGCGGAGCCGGCGCCCGCGCTGTGCACGAGCTGGAGGAGCAGGCCAGGGCCTTTGCCCGCGGGGACGAGCTGAAACCCAACGTCCTCCCCTATCCGATTCTCTTCAACCTGTTCAGCCACAACTCGCCGATCAACGATGCGGGTTACAACGAAGAGGAGTGGAAGGTGATCCACGAGGTCCGCAAGGTTCTGGAGCAGCCGGAGCTGCCGATCGAGGTCACTTGCGTGCGGGTGCCTGTCCAGCGGGCGCACAGCATGAGCGTCAACGTCGAGTTCGACAGCCCGGCGCCATCGGTTGAAGCCATCCGCGAGGCGGTCGAGGCGTTCCCGGGCCTCAAGCTGGTGGACGATCGGGCGGCGAACCGGTTCCCTATGCCGATGCTCGCCGCGGGCAGGGATCCTGTCCTCGTAGGACGGATCCGCAAGGACGTCTCGAACCCGAATGCGATCAGCCTGTTCGCTTGCGGCGACCAACTACGAAAGGGAGCTGCCCTGAACGCAATTCAAATCGCGGAAAAACTGGTCGAAAGCGGGTATCTTACGTAGACGATGCGACTCTACGACTACAGCGAGCCGTTCGAAGACGAGGAGATGGAGCGCAGAGCGCGAGATCACTACGAGAAAGCCCGAGAGCAAGGGTCCGTCCTACCGGAAGCCAGATTGATGGAGGAATGCCGCAAGCTCGCCCACGAAGAGGCCGAGCGCCTCAAGGCTACGGAGGACGATCCCGTAACTCTCGAAGAAGAGGAGGTCTAATCCATGGGAGCTTTTCGAGCGCCGAAAGAGTGGGGCGCACTCATCACGGCGATGGTTACGCCGATGCATGAAGACGGCAGCGTCAACTATGAGGCCGCGGAGAAACTCGCGGCCTTTCTTGTAGACGAACAAAAGAACACGGGGATCGTCGTCGGTGGAACGACCGGCGAATCGCCTACCCTGACGGACAAGGAAAAGACGCAACTCCTGGCAACGGTGTTGGGTGCCGTTGGAGACCGCGCAGCCGTCATCTTTGGGGCGGGCACGTACGACACACACCACAGCACCTATCTCACCAAAGCGGCCACGGAAATGGGCGCGCATGGCATCATGCTCGTCTCGCCCTACTACAATAAGCCGAATCAAGAGGGACTGTACCACCATTTTCGCACTGTGGCTGAGGCGACGGATCTTCCCGTGATGCTCTACAACATTCAGGGCAGAACGTCGGTCAACATCGAAACCCCGACGCTGGTTCGTCTCGCGGAGGACGTCGAGAACATCTGCGCCGTCAAGGAGGCGAGCGGAAACCTCGCGCAGGCGGCGGAGGTCGCAGCCTCGGTCCCCGAAGGGTTCCGAATCTACAGCGGAGACGATATTCTCACGCTCCCGATCCTGAGCGTGGGCGGCATCGGGGTTGTGAGCGTGGCCGGGCACATTGTCGGCGCCAGGATCATGGAGATGATGGAGACTTTCTTCCAGGCACCCCACCTGGCTGCGCAGAAGAACAAGGAGCTGGTTCCGCTCATCAAGGCGCTCTTCATCACGACCAATCCGATCCCGGTCAAGTACGCTGTCTCGTTGCTGGGTTTCGATATTGCGTACTACCGGTCGCCGATGATCCCTCCGACCGAGGAACAGAAGAGGGCGATCGAGAAGGCGATGCAGTCTCTTGGACTGATCGAAGCCCATGCCGCCGTTCAGGGTGGATGAGGCGCCGGTTCTCGAAAGCCTAAGGGGGCGAGAGTGAGCGTCCCTTGGGACAATCGCTCTCGACGACTGGCATGGGTGGTCCTTTTTCTCGCCGTCTCGCCCTGTGTGGTCTTTAGCGTCTTCCTCGCGAAGTTCTTCATTTGGCCGCCGGAGCCTCAATATGAAATCTTGGCTAGGCAAAGAAGCCCCGATGGTTCGTTGGAGTTCGTCCTGGCGAAGGAATCGACGCGCGACTGGGTGACGTCTCTGGTCCCCGGCCCGGGAGACGGGGAGGTCTTTGTCATAGGCGTTCTTCCGGCCGGGGAGGCAGGACAGCTCTCGCAAGAGGCAATCGTACTGCGGGCGTTCACCGAGAAGTACCCACTCGAAGTTGGCCGCTACTCATGGGAAGGGAATCGTAGGGTCGTAATCGCCTTGGAAGAGGCGACGATCCTATTCGCCAAACCGGAAGTAACCGTCGGGCTGGGAAGAAATCAAGCCACGGTCGAAATCAGCGTCGGCCTGGGCAGAGCGGGTGAAGGCCACTCACCGCTCCCAAACCGGTAGGAAATCGGGCACTTTCTTACTACGATTCCGTGTAAACTGCTGGATGTGCACTTGGGCCGGTAAAGCCGGCTCGAAAGGAGATGGTCTTATGAAACGTTGGAACGGCGTTGCAGCCGTAGTGGCTGCTTCTGCATTTGTCAGTATCTGTTTGCTCACGGCTCGGCCGGCTGCCCAGATTCCGGGAGAGAGGCCGAAGCTCACTCAACATATCAATCAAGCCGACATCGAAGCGGGTCGGTACTCGCTCGCCGACCTGTTTTTTGCGGGTAAGTTCCTGTTCGAAACCTCGTTCAACCGCCTCGACGGGTTTGGCCGCCCTGGCGCAACCGGCGATGGAAACCCGACGCGGCGGAATCCCGACCAGCCGTTCATGACGCGGGTTTCGGGCCCGGAAGCCAACAGCTGCGCAGGATGCCACAACAAGCCAGAGGTGGGTGGAAGCGGCGACTTTGTCGCGAACGTCTTCGTCCTCGGCCAACTGGCGGACCCCGTGCAGATGAGTATTGATCCGCTCTTCAGCAACGAGCGGAACACGGTCGGCATGCACGGGTCCGGCGCGATCGAGATGCTCGCCCGGGAGATGACCGCCGAGCTTCACCGAATCCGCGAGCGAACGCGCGAGGAAGCGATCAAGTCCGGTCGCTTCGTAACGCACGACTTGATTGCGAAGGGTGTCTACTTCGGGAAGATCACTTGCTCGCCCTCCGGCGACGTGGACACCAGCCAAGTCGAAGGCGTGGACCCCGACCTCATCATCAAGCCTTTCCACCAGAAAGGCGTTGTCGTTTCCGTGCGTCAGTTCACGGTAAACGCGTACAACCATCACCACGGCTTGCAGGCTGTGGAACGGTTCGGCGTAGAGAGGACTGGCACCCGCGACTTCGACGGTGATGGCGTGGAAGACGAGCTCAGCGTCGGGGACATCACCGCGGCGACTCTCTTCCAGGTCGCACTCGGCAACCCGACACGCGTGATGCCCTCCGATCTGGCGAGCCGTGCGCGGGTACAGCGCGGCGAGCGGCTCTTTGAGGAAATCGGCTGTGCCCGGTGCCACATTCCGGCACTCATCTTGGACAACCCGATCTACTCCGAACCGAACCCGTATAACCCGCCCGGCAATCTCCGTCCCGAAGACGTCAGCCGTCCGTTCACTTTCGACCTCACGCGTGACGGACCCGGACCGCACCTCGAGCGAACGAAGGACGGGCGCGCGATCGTACGGGCCTACACCGACCTGAAGCGGCATAAGATCGCCGACGACGAGGATCCGTTCTTCAACAATGAGCGGCTCATTCAGGGCGGCGTCGCGACGGACGTGTTCATCACGCGAAAGCTCTGGGACGTGGGTAATTCCGAGCCGTACGGCCACCGGGGCGATCTCTCGACGATCGGCGAGGCGATCATGCATCACGCCGGCGAGGCGCGACCGGAACGAAACCGGTTCATGGCGCTGTCGCCGCAAGATCAGACCGCGATCGTGGACTTCCTGAAAACTCTTCAGGTGGTTCCCTCGCCGCGAACGAGCCTGTTCTTCCGGTAGGACTCCTGATCAAGGGATGAGTAGCGGCTGCTCCAGCGAGCGGCCGCTACTCGCTTTTGCGAGGGCTCGGCGGAGCTCCCCGTCGGCCCGCCTGATCTTCGGTATGCTTGCTCTATGAAGCAGATTTCTCCCGTATGTTGCTGCTTCTTCTTCCTGGCGCTCGCCGTCGGATGCACACGAGACAGCGGCCAAGCCTCCGGTCATAGCAGGGATCGAACGACCGACGAAGCTCCGGTCCAGGTGCAGCTGCCCGAGTCGGTTCGACAGGAACTTGGCGACCTGGAAGTTGACTACTACGAAGTCTCGCAGCAGGGTCGCCGCCTCTGGTGTTACATTCCTCGTGTGGCTTCTGGTAAGCGGGTCCCGTGCATTCTGATTGCGCCGGCAGGGTCGTCCCTGTGCACGGGCATGGCTCTTGGTGAAGGGGACCGACCCGAGCACGTTCCATACTTGAAAAGCGGTTTCGCTGTAATTGCGTTCGACTTATCGGGCGCGACAACCGAGGACACCCAGGGCGTAGAGTTGGAGAATGCAATCCGCGCGTTCATGGCAGCAGACGGGGGGCTGGACGATGGTCGCGCTGCCCTCGACTACGCGCTGAACCACTTTCCGATCGACCCAGAGAGGGTGTACGCCGCCGGGCACAGCTCCGCGGCCGCCTTCGCGCTGTACTTCGCCGCCAACGAACCGCGGATTCAGGGGGTTGTCGCCTACATGCCACCGGCTTCGGTCCGTCAAGTCATTGGTACGAATCTCGTGGATCGCTTGGACGGGGTCATCCCAGGTTTTGCAGCCTTTGCGGAGCGCATCTCGCCGTCGAACTGCTCCAAGGACATCCGCTGCCCCGTGTTCCTCTTCGGATCCAAGCAAGACGAAGTTGTCCCCTTGGCAGAGCTCGATCACCTTCACCAGACGCTGCGCGCCGCGGGCGTGCCGGTCGAGTACGTCCTGGTGGACAAGGGGGACCACTACGGAGCCATGAGCGAACAGGGCATACCGGCGGGCATTCAGTGGCTGAAAGGGCTGCGAGAATCAGCCGCACAGAACTGATCGTCCGCGCCTACGCCCGGGCGCCGATCTGGTCGCGAAGAGCAGCCTCGGCGGCCTTCAACGCCTCTTCCGCCTTCTCCGGGTTCCTCCCTCCGCCCTGTGCGAACTCGGGTTGGCCTCCACCCTTTCCGCCCACCGCTTCGGCGGCTGCGCGAACGATGAGCCCCGCGTTTGCGCCCTTCGCTACGGACGCATCCGTCGCTCGGCAGAGAATCGTCACCTTGTCAGGTTGCTTGAGCACGACGCAAGCAACGGATTCCGGGGCCTTCGCCGCCAGCTCGTCCACGACCTTTCGCGCTGCGGATGGTTCCACGTCTGAAAGCAAGGCGGGCCAGAAAGTAACGCCATTTAGTTCAATCGGCGTCACTTCCTGAGTGGTCGCGGCGGCCGCTTGCTCAGCGGCCTTCTTGAGCTGCTTCACCTGCTGCTGGAGACGTTCGACTGCCGCAGGGATGTCAGCGATGGGTGCCTTGAGTGCCTTGGCCGCCGTCTGGAGGATGCCCTCCCGCTCGCGCGCCCACACGTACGCGCCCCAACCCGTAACGGCCTCGATCCGTCGAACGCCGCTCGCCGACGATCCTTCGCTCGTGATCTTGAACAGGCCGATCTCCGCCGTGTTGCGCACGTGGCATCCTCCGCAGAGTTCGAGGCTCAGGCCGGGGATGCCCACGACTCGAACCCGATCGCCATACTTCTCACCGAACAGCATCATCGCCCCCCGTTGGCGGGCTTCCGAGAGCGGAACTTCCGACTCGATGACGACGGGATGGGCCTCGGCGATCTGTTCGTTGATCTGTCGCTCGATGTCGTCGAGCTGCTCATCCGTCAACGGATCCGCATGGGTGAAGTCGAAGCGGAGACGGTCGGGCGCGACCAAGGAGCCAGCCTGCGTGACGTGAGTGCCCAGCGTTCGGCGAAGTGCGGCGTGCAGAAGGTGCGTAGCCGTGTGGTTGCGCGTCGTATCGAGCCGGCGTCTCCGGTCCACGATAGCGCGGACGGGTTGGAAGAAAGCCCCACTCTCGAGGACTTCGCGGATCTCTTCTTCCGTGAGACCAACCAGATCCTTGCCAGCAAAAGACTCCACTCGGCAGTCGTGCCAGATTAGCGCGCCCTCCCTCCAGGTGTCCTCAACCTTCAAGCTGAAGTTTGAGCCCTCGATCCGTCCGGTGTCGCCCACCTGCCCGCCGCCCTCCGGATAAAAGGGCGTCATGGCAAGACAGACTTGGAAACGCCCATCCGTCTTGCCGCTGTCGTCAAAGCGAGGACTGATCTGCACGATCTCGGTCTGGATCTCGAGTTGGTCGTAGCCCACAAAAGGCGTAACCGGTTGGGCGTTCGGGCTCGCAACGAGCAGAATCTCCTCCGCGTCGCGGAAGACGCTCTCCCCGCCCTGGGCGGCCCTCGAGCGCTCCTGAGCCTCTTTCATGCATGCGCGGAAGCCCTCCACGTCCACTTCAAGACCGCGCTCCGCGGCAAGTTCCTGCGTGACCTCCAAAGGAAAGCCGAGCGTGTCGTACAGAAAGAATGCGTCCTTCCCCGAGAACACCCCCTTCTCCGGCGCCATCTCGTTGAACCGTTCCATCCCCTGCCGGAGTGTTCGGCGGAACAGCTCCTCTTCGCTTTCGAGTGTCGCTTCGATGACCGAGCGGCGCTCGGACAGCTCGACGTAGGGGTCGCCGAGGGCTTCGATGACGGCAGGGAAGACCTTCGTCAGGAATTCGTCGCTCAATCCCAAAACACGGTCCCCCTTGAGGATCGCTCGACGCATGAGCCGACGCAGCACGTAGCCGCGGCCTGTGTTGGAGGGGAGAATGCCGTCCATGATGCACATGGAAGCGGTGCGCATGTGGTCCGAGATGATTCGTACCGCGCGGTCCTTCTCTCCGTCCGTCCCATATCGGTGACCGGCAAGCTCCGCAACCCGTTCGACGATCGGTTTGAAAACGTCGGTGTCGTACACCGAGGCGAACCCACCGATGACCGCCGCCGTTCGTTCGAGGCCGCTGCCCGTATCAATGTTCTTCGTGGGTAGCGGTTCCATCCCCTCCTTCACGTAGCCGAGGTGCGGAGCCTCCGGATCCTTGAGGTGGCCCCTCCACTCATACTGCATGAAGACGAGATTCCAGATCTCGAGCCAGCGGCCTTCTGCCTCGTCCGTCTTGAAATCGCCCACAAGCTCGCGGGCGTCTACCGTTTGATAGAAGATTTCGCTACAAGGACCACACGGCCCGGGCGGGCCTTGGCTGAAGGCGTTCGCTGGCCAGTAGTTCTTATCCTCGCCAAGCCGGTGGATTTTCTGGTCGGGTTCGAAGCCCGCGTCCTTCCAAAGTTCCGCCCAGATTTGCCAGGCTTCGTCGTCCTCTTCGAAGACGGTGACGGCAACCTTCTCGGGGTCCAGTTTCAGCCACTGCTGCCCGAACAGGAACTCCCAGGCGTACTCGATCGCCTCCTTCTTGAAGTAGTCGCCGAACGAGAAGTTCCCGAGCATCTCGAAGAACGTGAGGTGCGAAAGGTTCCCGACCTCTTCGATGTCCACCGCCCGCACGCACCGCTGCGAATT
Source organism: Armatimonadota bacterium (assembly GCA_003695835.1). Lineage (GTDB taxonomy): Bacteria > Armatimonadota > Fimbriimonadia > Fimbriimonadales > ATM1 > J051. The sequence continues at coordinate 433 of RFHN01000169.1, read as the reverse complement.
CACGAGGCGGCGGCAGGGCGGCTCGGCAAGCCCGCGGAAAAACGGCTTGAATTGCACCATCCCAGCGCCGGTAAAGAGAAGGGTGTCGTCCAGCTTGCCCGTAACGTCGACGGGCACCAGCGGAGCGGGCGGGTACTCCTGGTGCTCTTTCGAAAGGAAGAATTCGATGAATAGCCGGCGCAAACGACGGGCGTCCATGCAGCGACGCGATTCTACCTGCGCCAACCGTCACCTCCCGTACCCATCGGGATGGGCCTCACGCCAACGATAGGCGTCTTCGACCATCGTTTCGAGATCGCTGCGCAGCGGCGCCCACGCCAAGCTCTCCCGGATCGCTTCGTTCTGGGCGACGAGGACGGGCGGATCCCCTTCCCGCCGCGGCCCGAACTCCCACGGTACGGATCGTTGGGTGACCTCTTCGACCGCTCGGGTT
>RFHN01000168.1 GCA_003695835.1 Armatimonadota bacterium | reverse complement strand
GGTACATGATGGCGGGAACGGCTTGGGCAAAGGTGATCACCGAATGGCCGGGGTTCTTCTCGACCTTTTTGCAACAATATTACGCTGACCCCTCGATATCCGGCAACCTCCCAGCGCTCATCACCTTGGCTCAAGCGACGCTGGATACGCTGAACGGCGGCCCGGGCGCGACCGTGGAGGGGGTCTCGTTCGCCGAGTGGTACCGCCGCCAATGGGTCCTGAACCCGACCGTAACGCGGGGGCGGAAAGTGTTCGTCCAGGCCATTCCGATCACTTTCGGTTTGGGCGGGAACGACTTCGGCGTCTTTGCGATTTGGGCGACCTACTTCGAAACCGCAGCCGGCGGAAACGAGATTCTATTGAGCGGCACGAGCTTTCCCATCTACTGGGACTCCACGTTCGCCCGCCTGTTCACATCGGGTCAGGACGACCGAATGGACATCGCAGGCGCCTTCGGCTCGGTGACGCCCAATCTGCCGGACGTGTTCAATGCCGGAGGTGGCACAACTCAGTGGTACCGCGCCACGGTCGAGATTCCCGTCGGCGACCAGATCGGCCGGACGATCGTGCCCGCCGGAGCGATTGCCACCGCGGCGCAGCCCACTCCCAAGAACTTCTACGGCGTCGTCATCGGTTTCGACGGGGCGAAGGTCGGAGGCGACCCAACCGTAACCGGCAAGGTGCGCCTCACGGTCTTGCCCTCCGGCAACTTCGTGGATGCGCCCCTCCGTAACGGAGCCTTCGGGGTCACGACGAGCCTGCTCTCCGGATCCCCCGTACGGTGTCGCATAGATGTGATTCCCGTCTTCAACGGCGTGGATCAGGCGCCCATCCACACAGAGTTCGTGAATGTGTGGGGCAGCCGGCTCGGGCTTGAGCTCTTCCTGGGAGAGTTCGGATCGTACGCCCCGTCCGGCGGCCTCGCCGCTGGCGTCCAAATGGTGGGATTCCCGATCCGCCCGTTCGAACTGAATACGTCTCTGCTACTCGGGCTGCCTTCGAACCAAACGCTCGTCGCGCGTTGGAAGCAGGAGCGATTCGATTACGAGCGCTGGCCTTCTCTCGAGCCGTTCGATGTCGGCGAAGCGTTCTATATCCGCATGCCGTCGGCTGCGCCGGGCTTCTCCGTGGAAGGACGGCGCACCGGTAAAGAAGGTTTCCAGCCGGTCACCGTGGCCCTGCAGCCAGGCTGGAACCAGATCGTCAATCCGTTCCCCAACGCGGTCTCTTTCAGCGACGTGACGGTTCAACGGGGGGCTGACTTCCCGGCGACGTGGCAAACGGCGCAGTCAAGCGGATGGATTGATACGGAGGTCTTCGAATTCGTTCCCGGGTCGCCCGACCCTCATTCCGGCGTTCCAGAAGGGGGAACGCTTGTTCCCGTTTCCGCCTTCCCGGCCGGCAAGGGCGTTTTCGTGCGCGTGCTCGTGCCGGAGGGCGTGACGATTACGTTCAGGCCTGGCCTGCTGTCGCCGAATCGGGGTCGGAATCTTCCTCCGTTCCGCCGTTCCGAGTGGCGCGGCCGGGTCACGGTATACGGCTATGGCACGGAGGCCGCCAGCGTGGAGGTCGGCAAGTCCAGCGGCCTTCGCGCGGGCTACGACGTTGGGGTGGACGCCGGTATGCCGCCCATTTGGGGAGGAGCAACTCAGCTGTCCATCACCCGAGGCGGCGACTGGCTGTACCGGGACATCGTCGGGACCTACGACCGCTCTTGGGATCTCGTCGCAACGGGGTTGCGTCCAGGGTATTGGTATCGCATTCGCTTCGATTCGACAGAGCGGAGCGGTTACCTCCCCGTGATTGTCATCATCCACGACCTTGAGACGAACCGGCGGCAGTTCGTGGTCAACAGCGGCTGGGTGTTCTTCCGCGCGTCGAGTTCGACTCACCGGTTCCGCCTTTGGAGCGGGGTGTACCGATGAGAACATTCTTCTTGGCATTGGCTGCGGCTGTCGTCGTTTCGCTCGCCGGCTGTGGGGGCGGCGGGGCTGGTTCTGGCGGCGGCATCCGAGTGGACGGCCGAGTGCTCTCGGTCACGACAGGCGGGCCGCCCAACCCGCAGGCTACGGCACAGATCGGGAGCGCCTCGTCCTTGACAGGGGCGGAGGACGGCGTCTTCGTTCTCAACGTCGCAAGCGGCTCCAGTCAGCTCGTCGTCACTCATCCGACGTTCCCAACGTTCGTATTTGACTTCCCGCCGGTGACTGCCGATACAAGCCTCGGGGACTTCTGGATTGGCCCTGAGACCGTCAATATCCAGGGTCGGGTCGTGAACAGCCAGGATTCCTCGCCCATCGAGGGTGCGCTCGTTCAATTCGCTGGAAAGCGCGCCGTTACCGGCTCGGACGGCTCGTTCTTGCTTACGGGGGTGGCGTACGATTCGCAAAACGACTTCGTGTTCATCGGTATCTTTGGAACCGCCTCGAAATCGGGCTTTTTGACGGCGCAGTTCAACGTGGTCAATCAGCCGGTCAACGGCGTTATCACCGTTCCGGATATCCTGCTCGCTCCCGAGAGCGACCCGAACCCGCCTGGTCCTCCCTTTAATCTGTGGGGTATCGTCACCGTGCAAGGTGGTTCGCCGGTTGGAGTTATTGCTACATTGTTGCAGGGAGGATCGCCGGTGCGGGTCTTCAATGTGGGAGCAAACGGCCGGTACCAGTTCTGGGCGGTGCCGGGCTCTTACACGATTCGCTTTGAAAAAAGCGGCTTCCAGACGGTAGAAATCCCGATAGTCGGGTTCGATTCGCCCGACGACGTCATACGAAACGATGTTACGCTCGTTCCGCAGTAGGCTCGGTTGGTTCGCGCTACTCCTGCTGGTAGCCGCGGCCTATTGGGCAACCGGTTGGCTTGCAGACTTCTCCCACTACGATCCGTTTGCACGGTACCGTACTGCGGACTATCTGAACGCGCTGGGCCCGGACGTCGGATCGCGGGTCGAGGGGGCAAGGGTCAAAGTTTACAGCGGCAAAGATCTCACGCTCTCGTTCCGGGCCACGCGCGTGGACATTCGTCGAGACCGGGCGCGGTTTACGGTGTTCGACCTCAACGACGGTCGGGTCTACGACAAGGCGAAGCCAGCCCTGGCGTTTGCAGCCGGCGGTTTCGTCTACGACACGGTGCTGAACTCGGGTTCGGTCTTCGGTGGCTTGACCGCCTGGAACGCCGACCTGGTTCTGCGCACAGACAAGGCGGAGTTCGATACCGGCCGAGGTGAGCTGCGCTCGGGGGCGCCGGTAACCGGCAGGTACGAAGACGGGCGCATCTCCGCCCAGAGCGTGGTCTGGGCCTACAAAGAGAAGAGCGGGCGCGCCGAGGAGATCCTCTGGGAGGGATCGGTTCAGGACCAGCGCTCCGGCCAGGTTCGGCGGCTTCGCCTGCGGGGGAAGACCTGGGAGGTGTTGAGCAATCCCCGGCGGCAGATCTTCTACGAGGCGGAAGCGGTAGACCAAGACCAGTTCGTTCGGGCGAAGAAGATCACCTGGTTCGAAGAAGAGGACCGGATCGTCGCTGAGGGGGACGTGGAGTATGTCGGCCCAGAGGCGATCCTTCAGGCGCCGAAGGTGGTCGTGTACAGGAAAGAGGAGCGGGCCGTTGCGACCGACGGCGTTCGCTTGATCGTCAAGCCGGAGAAGGAGAAGGGCAAGGTCGCTCCGCCGCCTGCGGGCCTTCCTCCCGCCGAGCCCGAGCTGCCCCCGGGATTGAAGCAGCCGGGAGGCGGATCCTCTCAAGGTCAGGCGAATCAACAGGAGGAGGCGCGCCGGTCGGACAACATCCGGAAGTATCCGATCGTCGTCACGGCCGACAAGGTCGAGTACTGGTATACCGAGGGCCGGCGCCGGGCGGAGGTGACCGGAAAGCCGAAGGCGCGGCAAGACCTACCGGGCGGCGAGTGGCGGGAGATCACCGCGGTCCGAGCCGTCTATGACCTCGAGGCTGAGACGCTCACTTTGTTGAGCGGGGCGCCGGGCGCCCAGGATGTGCGGTTGAGGAATAGCGCGGGCGACGATTTCGTGGCAGAGGAGGTCGTGGTCTCCACCGTCGAAGGGAACGAAACGATCCGCGGAAAGAACGTCTCCGGTGTGATGCCGATCCGGGAAGAAGAGGTAAAAAGGCAGGGAACGGGCGGAGGATCCGGCGGTGGCGAACCTTTCGGCGCGCTCACCCCGTCCTACGGACAACCCGAAAAATCGTCTGCACTGCGGGTATATCGGGCATAATCAGCCGCCGCATGCAGCCGCAGGCACATCGTTAGGAGACATTCAATCGGAGATGGCTATAGCGCGAAAACCAATGACCGAGTACCTCATTGAGAAGGGGTACCTCAAGCCGGAGCACCTCGAAGAGGCGCTGAAGGTGCAGAAGCAGAGCAACGCGAAGGACCTGGGGCGCGTCCTCGTGGACCTTGGCTTCGTCGGCGAACGAGAGATGATGGAAGCCCGCGCCCAGGAAAAGGGCTTGGGTTTCGTGGATCTCGACCGGCACACGATCGACTCGAGCGCAATCAACGTCGTGCCCGAGCGCATCGCCCGTGCGCACAACGTGATTCCGGTCCGCAAGGACGGCATGACGCTGTATCTGGCGATGGCGAACGACGCGAACATCGAAGCGCAGGACCAGGTTCGCCTGGTTTCGGGCTGCCGCGTTGTCCCCGTCCTCGCGGTCCCCGGCGCGATTGAGGACGCGATTCGAAAGTACTACGGCGGCGGCGAGGATGCCGGCAACGGCGCTTCGCAGATGGCCCAAACGACGGTTGCGCCGACCAGCATGCGCGGCGATATCAGCCAGGCGATCGCCGAGGCCCGCGCGTCGAGCGACACCGTCATCGAGGTCGAAGACGAAGCGGCGGCCCAGCAGGTCGCGGAGCAGGCGCCGATCATCCGTCTTGCCAACGCTTTGATTCAGCAGGCCATCGTGGACCGAGCCTCGGACATCCACATCGAGCCTCAGCAAAAGGGCGTCCGCGTGCGGTACCGCATTGACGGCGTCCTTCACGAAACGATGACTGTGCCGAAGAACCTTCAGGCTCCGCTCATCTCGCGCTACAAGATCATGGCGGACATGAACATCGCCGAGCGGCGCCTGCCGCAAGATGGCCGCATCGAGATCCGGCACGCCGGCAAGGACTACGACCTCCGCGTCTCGTCCATTCCGACGCCGTGGGGCGAGAAGATCGTCATGCGTATCCTCGACAAGACGAGCATCCTGATCGGCCTCGACAAGCTCGGCTTTACGCCTGAGAATCAGGCTGAAGTGGAGGAGCTCGTCTCCCAGCCGAACGGCATGTTCCTCTCCACAGGCCCGACGGGCGCTGGAAAGACGACGACCCAGTACTCGATTCTCAACAAGCTGAATTCGGTCGAGAAGAACATCATCACGATCGAAGACCCGATCGAATATCAGCTTCCGGGTATCGCCCAAGTGCAGGTGAACCGAAAGGCGGGTCTCACGTTCGCCAATGCCCTTCGTCACTTCCTTCGCCAAGACCCGGACATCATCATGGTCGGTGAGATGCGCGACCTCGAGACGGCGGAGGTTGCGATTGAAGCCTCGCTCACGGGTCACTTGGTTCTCTCCACGCTACACACGAACGACGCCCCTTCGGCTGTCGTCCGTATGTCCGACATGGGCGTGGAGCCCTACCTGATTTCAGCCACGGTCATCGGCGTTCTCGCCCAGCGGTTGGGTCGGCGCATTGACCCGAACCATATGGAGACGTACGAAGTGCCGGCGAAGGATCTGCGCCGCTTCGGTTTCAAGGTCGAGAACCCGGATGAGATGATCACGCTCCACCGAGGCGTCCCGCACGAGGACAACCGCTTTACGGGCTACAAGGGCCGAATCGGTATCTACGAGTTGATGAAGATGAACGCGGAGATCGCGGAGCTGATCGTCCGCCGGGCGCCGCTTGCCGACATCAAAGAAGCGGCGAAGGCGAACGGCATGAAGGAGCTTCGCGAGGACGGCCTCATCAAGATCCTCGCCGGTGTCACTACGCCGGAAGAGGTCATGCGCGTCGTCTTCACCGCCGGCTTCTAACGGAACGAGTTCAGTCTGAACCGAGTCTAAAGAGGTAAATTGAGAGCATCGCAAAACGAAGGAATTAGAACGGAACGAGAATGGTAAACCCAGAAGAACTGCAATTCGTGCTACCGGGCGAGACAATCGTCCACGTTGAAGAGGAAGAGACTGGCTCGAAGCCGAAGAAGATTGACGACGTTCACATTGATGAACTGTTGAACATCGTCGTCGAGAAAAACGCGTCGGACCTTCACATCTGCTACGACTGCGAGCCGGTCATTCGCGTGGACGGCAAGCTCATCCGCTTGAACTACGAAAAGCTGAGTCCGCAAGACACTCAGCGGATGATGTACGAGATCATCACGGACGAGCAGATTGAGAGGTTCGAGAGCACGTACGAACTCGACTTCTCGTACTCGCTGCCAAAGCGCGCTCGGTTCCGCGTGAACTGTTACCGAGACCGCGGCGCGGTCGCCGGCGCTTTCCGTCTGATTCCGAACCGCATCCCGACAGTGCGGGAACTGAACTTGCCGCCCGTGCTCGAAGAGCTGACGCAGAAGCCCCGCGGATTTATTCTCGTCACGGGGCCGACGGGTTCCGGTAAGTCCACCACCCTCGCGGCGATGATCAACCAGATCAACCGCACGCGGGCGGAACATATCATCACGATCGAGGACCCGATCGAGTACCTGCACACGCACAACCTTTCGATCATCAACCAACGCGAATTGGGACAGGACACGAAGTCGTTCGCGAACGCCCTCCGCGCCTGTCTTCGCGAGGACCCGGACGTCATCCTGGTCGGCGAGATGCGCGACCCGGAGACCATCGCTCTGGCGATTACGGCCGCAGAAACCGGACACCTCGTGTTCGCGACGCTGCACACCAACAACGCAGCCGAGTCCATTGACCGTATCATTGACGTGTTCCCGCCTGGTCAACAGGAGCAGATCCGAATCCAGTTGGCGAACAACATTCAAGCGGTGGTCGCGCAGCAGCTGCTCCCGCGAGCTGGCGCGCCCGGAAGAATTCCGGCCGTCGAGGTCATGGTGGCGACTCCGGCGATCCGGAACCTGATTCGCGAGAACAAGACTCACCAGATTCCGTCCATGATCCAGACGAGCGCATCCTACGGTATGCAGTCCATGGACCAAAACCTGAGAGACTTGTATCACAAGGGCTTCATCACATTCGACGAAGCGATGAGCCGCGCGATCAACCCCGAGGAATTGAAGAAGATGATCAACACAGCGGCCGCAGGGTCAGGAACACCCAGCCCCGGCCGAGGATAATAGGAGGATCGGTCTATGCCTGTCTATAGCTACACATTTCGAGACGCATCCGGCGCAGTCCAGAAAGGAACGACGGAAGCCGACAGCGAAGAGGTTCTGCGGAAACGGTTCGAAGAACAGGGGATGCAGATCCTCGAGGTCGAGGTCATCCGCGCCAAGCGCGGAAGGACCAAGACCTTCGGCCGCGTCAAGCTGACGAAGCTGGCGATCTTCTGCCGCCAGTTTTCCACGATGGTGGACGCAGGCGTCTCGCTCGTCCGCTGTCTGGACGTTCTCTCGCAGCAGGCGGACGATCCGCGTCTCAAGAAGATTCTCGTCGACGTAGGCGAAAGGGTGGAAGGCGGTGAGAGCCTCAGCCGCGCTTTGGCTCGGCACCCCAAGACGTTCAACAACCTGTTCGTCGGCTTGGTCCGTGCCGGAGAGGTCGGCGGTGTGTTGGAAGAAACCCTTCAACGCATCGCTCAGTTCTTGGAGAAGGACGTCGAGCTCCGGCGCAAAGTCCGGTCGGCGATCACGTATCCGGTCATCGTTATCCTGTTTGCCATCGGCATCGTCGCGCTGCTGGTGACGGTGGTCGTGCCGAAGTTTATCGAGGTGTTCCGCGATCTGGGCCTGAAGGACGATCAGCTGCCGGGCCCGACGCAGATCATGGTCACCGTCAGCGACTTCGCGGTTCAAAAGTGGTACTGGATCGTGATCGGCTTGATCCTATTGCTCATCGTGTGGAAGGCGTTTGTTTCCACGCGCTTTGGGCGTAGAATTGCCGACCGCGTCAAGCTCAAGATTCCGGTGTTCGGCAAACTTCACCACAAGATCTGCTTGGCTCGATTTAGTCGCACGCTTGGCACGTTGCTAACGTCCGGCGTGCCGATTCTCCAAGCCATGGAGACGTGCGCCGGAACGGTGGGTAACGTGATTCTGTCCGAGGCGGTCATGGAGGCGAGGGCGAGGATTCGCGAAGGAGACCGCATCGCCGATCCGCTCGAACGGAGCCGGCAGTTTCCTCCGATGGTCGTCCACATGATTGCCGTCGGAGAGGAATCCGGTTCGCTGGACTTCATGCTCCAGAAGATCGCGGACTTCTATGAAGGCGAAGTCGAGGCCACGCTGGCGTCGCTGACCGCCGCGCTCGAGCCGGTCCTGATCGTCTGTCTCGGCGTCATCGTCTTCTTCATCATCATCTCGGTGCTCCTACCGCTCGTGAACATCGTCAACGAGCTGTCGCAGGGCGAAGCTCTGCAGGGCGCCTGACAGGAAACGCAACTGCGATGCAGTTCCGAGGGGCTCTGCGGTTGGCACCGCAGAGCCTCGCCCCTTTTGAGCAGGTGGAAACGTCCCTACCATAGGGACAGAGATCGGGAAGGAGGAAAGGCTTCTGTTTTACGAGTGGACGGTCTGGGTCGGGTTCTACATCGGCGCGAGTTTCGGTAGCTTTCTGAACGTGGTCGTGTACCGCCTACCAAGAGGGATGTCCCTCGTGCACCCGCCAAGCCACTGCCCGAAGTGCAAGCATCGTCTGGGCGTGCTCGACCTCTTGCCCATCCTGTCCTGGCTGCTTTCTCGCGGGCGGTGCCGGCACTGCGGCGAGAGGATCAGCCCGCGATACCTGGCCGTCGAGATCCTGACGGGAGCGGTTTGGGCCGGATATTGGTGGCGCTACCTGATTGTCGGTTCCGACCCGGTCCTCTTCCTGCTGTTCGCCGTATTTGCAACAATATTGCTCGCATCGCTCTTCATTGATATCGAGCACTATTTGATCCCAGATTCTCTGAACGCGCTGCTACTGCCGGTAGCGATCGTTCATAATGCGTACTTAGTCGCAAGTGCCTCGGACGGGTGGACGCTTGTCGGAGAGACTGCGATCCCCATGGCGCTCGCGGGCTCCCTGCTCGGGTTCGGCGTGCTGTTTGGCATCGCGTTCCTGGGCCGGGTTCTGCTCGGGAAGGACGCGATGGGGCACGGCGACATCAAGTTGGCGCGGGGTATCGGCGCGATGATCGGGCCCGGATTGGCCTTGGGCGCGTTCGCTTTGGCGGTCGTGCTGGGGACGATCATCGGAGCGCTGCAGGTCGCGCTGCGCCGCAAGGAGGAGGATGAGGCTGAGGAGATTGGCGCCGAGTGGGATGAGGAGCCGGAGAGCGTCGGCAGCCTGCTGCGTTGCGGACTGGGCTACCTGCTGCTCATGGACGTATGGGCGCTCTTCTTCCCTCGCATCAACCAAGTGTGGTTCGGAGACGACCCAGAATCCCCGCAAGAATATGAGGATGACTGGGAGCCGACGGCAACGACGATCCCCTTC
>RFHN01000167.1 GCA_003695835.1 Armatimonadota bacterium | reverse complement strand
CTTCCGAAGAGCGTTCAGTTCGCTCTTTCTGCCATTGTCCTGTTTGGCGCCGGCGCGCCATTCTTCACCCACGCGATTCGCGCACTCCGCGACCGATACGCGGACATGAACGTGCTCATCGCTCTCGGCACCGGAACCGCCTTCGTCTGGAGCGCGGCGGTCACGTTTTTTGAAGACTGGTTTCACGAGCGCGGGCTGAGTACGGACGTGTATTACGAAGTTGCCGTTGCCATCGTAGCGCTCATTTTGCTCGGAAAATGGCTTGAGGCCCAGGCCAAGGGGAGGACCAGCGAAGCGATCAAGAAGCTCTTGTCGCTGCAAGCCAAGACTGCAACGGTCGTCCGAAACGATCAAGAGGTAGAGATCCCTGTAGAGGAAGTGAAGGTCGGGGACCTCGTGATCGTGCGCCCCGGCGAGCGAATCCCAGTGGATGGCGTCATCGAATCGGGCAGCAGCAGCGTGGACGAGAGCATGCTGACGGGGGAGAGTATGCCCGTGGACAAGCAAGCGGGAGACCGTCTGTATGCCGGCACGCAAAACCTGCAAGGGGCGCTCCGATTCCGCGCAACCGAGGTCGGAGCGAAGACGGCCCTCGCGAGGATCGTCGAGCTGGTTCGACGTGCGCAGGGGAGCCGCGCGCCGATTCAGGCGATGGCGGACCGGATCACGGCGATCTTCGTTCCCGCCGTGCTGATGATTGCGACCGCCACCTTCACTCTTTGGTTCGCTTTCGGGAGCGGGGGCGCAGCGGAGGCAATGGTTCATGCGGTCGCGGTTCTCATCATCGCGTGCCCTTGCGCGTTGGGTTTGGCGACGCCGACGGCCGTCATGGTAGGCACGGGGCGGGCGGCGGAAGCCGGGATCCTGATTCGAGACGCGCAAGCCCTCGAAAGCCTTGGACGCACGCGCACCGTCATCCTCGACAAGACCGGCACGATCACGAAAGGCGAACCGGAGCTGGTACGCCTCGTGGCGAAAGGCGTATCCGACGAAGAGGCGCTTCGGCTGGCAGCCAGCGTCGAGCAGTACAGCGAGCACCCCATCGCTCGCGCCATCGTCGCAGCCGCAAAGGCGAAGGCATTGGCGCTCGGGGAAGCTTCCGACTTTCACGCCGAAACGGGAAAGGGCGTGCTGGCTCAAGTCGAAGGCCGCCGCGTTCAAATCCAATCCCTTTCCTCCATCGAGCGTCAGGCGCTCACCTTGAACGGTTTGCATCAGGATGCGGAACGACTCGTCGCCGAGGGCAGAACCACCGTCGTGCTCTCTGTGGAGGGTCAGCCCGCCGCCATTCTCGCCGTCGCGGACACGATCAAGCCCGAAGCGCCCGAGGCCGTTCGGCGCCTGAAGGATCTGGTTGGCGAGGTTTGGATGATTACCGGTGATAACGCCGCAACGGCTCGCGCGATCGCGAAGCAAGTCGGCATTGAGAACGTTCTGGCGGAGGTGCTCCCTGACCAAAAGGCCGCCAAGGTGGAGGAATTGCAAAGCGTGGAATCGCGGCGGCCGGTCGCCATGGTGGGCGACGGCATCAACGACGCGCCTGCATTGGCTCAGGCGGACGTGGGCATCGCCATGGGGTCCGGCTCGGACATCGCCATCGAGGCGGGGGACGTAACCCTTCTGTCCGGCAACCTCCACAGCGTGCCGGACGCGATTCTGCTTGGACGGGCCGTCCTACGCAACATCAAGCAGAACCTCTTTTTCGCCTTCGTCTACAACACGCTCGGAATTCCGCTGGCGGCGATCGGTTTCCTGAGTCCGATCGTGGCTTCGGCAGCGATGGCGATGTCGAGCGTGTCGGTCGTGTCGAACGCGCTGCGCCTTCGCAGGTTGAAGCTGGGTTAGGTCGGTAAACTCCGGGCGATGCGTCTCGTTGTCGTCTTTGCGGCTCTCGTTGCAGCCACGGTCTACGTTCCCGCGCAGCAACCTTCGGTCAGCTTCTCCGCAGACATCACGCCCCAAATTCGAAGCGACCGTCAGGACGACACGCGCTTCCGACTCTACGACGACCAAGGACAGCTGTCCCGCGTCCGGATGAATCTCCTCTTCGACAACGGGTACCAGATCCGGTATTTCCAGAAACTGAGCCGAATTGACAACGATCCCGACGACTCGGGTACGGAGGCGTTCTATCTCGAGGATCCGGGGAGGTGGAGCCTCGGCAAGCAGTACGCGACGTTCGGGACCGGGCGCATCCTGCGAGAACCGGTGATCGGCGGCACGCTGCGGCTCTTCCTGCCGTTCGGAGATATCCCCCTCGAAGTCTCCGTCTTTGACAACGGCGGCAGGCTCCAGAAAGGGGTCTCCGGCAGGTTGGGAGATAACCCTGGGCTTTCGTTCTTCTTTGGCGAGCACTTCGGAATCGCAGGAACGTCCTTGACGCAAGTCCGATATCCTGAGCAGACGCCAGGATGGGGGCACGGATACCGAACCGTGCTGGGAGCCGATTATTCGCTGGCATCCGGTGGTTGGTCGGCTGTCATCGAGTTGATTGTCTTGAGGCAGCCGAACGTTCCCGCTGACGGTCAGCACGACATCGGCAACTTGCTGCTTACGTATCAGTTCCCGTATGGCCCGCTCGTGTCTGGGGAGTTGACGATTACGGGCGACGATCCGAAACAGTCTCTCCGGTTCAGCGCCGAGATTCCTGTGGACAAGAACCTGTTTGTCGTACCCTCGTTGAGACTTCGTGGGGCGGAGGGTTGGCGTCCCGCTTTCGGTCTCAGGCTCCGCCTATGAAAACAGTTTTCAAGAACTCGCTTCGGCGCGCGCTGTGGGCCTTTGGCCCGATTTGGGCGCTGATGGCGGGGATCGGGTGGATCGCGGGCGAGGCTGGCCTGGGCTTCGGTCTCGGTTTCGTCATCGCAGTCGTGGGCTGGAGTCTTCTTCACACGCAGGAAATGAGAAAACAGGCTGGCGGAGGCGTTCCTGAACTCGAAGATCTCCACCCGTACACTCGATCCAAGCTCCAGGGCATCTATCGGTTGCATCGCGAGATTCGACGCATTCTTTCACGGAATCAACAGAATTGGGCTACCGCAGCGGTCGCGTCCGAAGTGAAACTGGCGGCCGACGATCTGCTCGCCCAGGCCTACAAACTGGCAGAGACCCGGCGACAAGTGCGCGACTTCCTCTTGCCCGCCCGCGAGGCCCGCCTCAAGCTCGCGGAACTCGAGAACACACCCGCTGCGCAATCCGTCCGGGAAGCGCTCCTGAACGAGATTCGGCAATACGAATCCATCGAGGCGAAGGCTGAACAGCTCGACAAGACTCTTCAAGAAGCGGAGGCAGCTCTTCGAGAG
>RFHN01000166.1 GCA_003695835.1 Armatimonadota bacterium | reverse complement strand
GTTTTGGAACGTTCGGGCGATGCCGCGCGCGCAGATCTGCGACGGTCGCAGCCCAACGATGGACGACCCGTTGAAGCGCACATCTCCGGAGGTCGGGCGGTAGACGCCGGTAATCATGTTGAAGCAGGTCGTCTTGCCCGCACCGTTCGGGCCTATCAGCCCGAAGAGGTCGCCCTCTTGAATGTCGAAACTCACGTCGTTGACGGCAACGAGGCCGCCGAATCGTATGGTCAGATGGTCCAACGTCAAGAGACTCATGTGTGAATCGCCGATCCCTTCGTCTTCATCCCGAACATCTTGCCGAGGAATGACCAACTAAACTCGTGATGTCCCATCAGGCCTTGCGGGCGAACGAGCATCACGATGACGAGCGTAACCGCGAACACCGCCATGCGCAGGTTCGCAGGACTATACATCGTTTCCTTCAGATTGTCTTCGACGAACGGGATCGCGTGCAGGCCCGCAGCCACGAGCGGCTGAAGAGCGATGACGCCGAGCAGCCCAGCCATCAAAGTGCCGAACTGAGGCATGGACGCTCGGCCCGACGGGTGACCGAGCAATGCGGCGCCCGTTCCCACCAAGATCAACATGATGCCGACGCGAATCACCACGGACGCGTCCACCTGCCACACCAGATAAGCCAGGAAAAGCACGGTAACCGCGCCGGTATAGCCAAGCGCCTTCAGCGGGAGCCGAAGCCCCTCGTTTCCTCCCCTCTTCGCGGCGATCGCGCCACCGATGACGACCGCGCCGAGCGTTAGGACACCCACGAGCAGCAGGAACACCCGGATTTGGCCCTCCGCAGACAAGCCCTTGACGACTGCACCGACGCCGGCAACTGCCGCGAGTGCACAAAGGACGAGGATCCAAAGACTGGAACGCATCGCCGCGCGACCCTTGCGAAGGTAGGTCATGAGGAGCAACAAGAGAACGCCTGCACCGACGTACGCGATGAGATCAATCGCCGCGATCTCAGGGAGTTTGCGTAACGCCTCTTCCAAGAGCTTGAGGGTGATGCCGGCCAGCGCTGCGCCGGTAATGCTTCCGGTTCCCCCGACCACCACCATCGTTAGGATGATGAAACTGACGGTCATGTCGAAGTGCTGGGGCGTGATGAAGCCCTCGAAGTGAGCGAACAGGCTTCCCGCCATCCCCGCGAGGGCCGCGCCCAACACGAAGGCGGTTACCTTGGTCTTCGTGGTATTGACACCTGTAGCCTCGGCTGCCAGTTCGTCTTCGCGGACGGAGAGAAACGCCAAGCCGTGGCTCGTCTGAAGCAGGTTGCGCGAGACCAGGATCGTAAGGATCAGCAAAAGCGCAAAATGCCAAACCTGGGTCATGATCGTGATGCCCGGCAGACCGAAAGCCCCGCCGAGGTCGAGGCCGGCGATCGAAGAGCCTTTGCCCGTTTGGTTCAAGACGAAGATCCGGGCGATCTCGCCGAAGCCGAGCGTCACGATGGCGAGGTAGTCGCCGCGCAATCGCAGCGACGGGAGACCGACGACGAACCCCGCAATGCCCGCCATGATGCCGCCCGCAACCGTCACAACGACGAGCCACGCCGTCTGATCGAGCGGCTGGGCTTGGTAAAAGGAAAGCGTCAGCCTCGCAGCTCCATAGGCGCCGATGAGAAAGAACGCTGCGTGACCGATCGAGAACTGTCCGGTGATTCCGTTAATCAGATTCAGCGAAACTGCGAGCGAACCGAACAGCAGAGCGAGAGCGATGAGTCGCGCGTCGTACTGGGTTGGCAGCGCGGGCAGAATCAAAGTTTGGAGAACGTACAGGCCGGCAACGACAGCCAGTACGCTCAGCCCGCGAACGAGCCAGAAGCGTCCGGGCACATACCTCCGCGAGACCGATGCTGTTTCGCTTACCGATGCCATTACACTTTCTCCACCGGGCTACCGAAGATGCCGCTCGGCTTCACAAGAAGCACGCCGATCAGGATCACGAACGTAACGGCGTCCTTGTAGCCGGTCAGCTCAAAGCCAGGAATGAAGGGATCCGCAAAGACCACCATCGCCTCCGCCAAACCGAGGATGATGCCTCCCAACACGGCTCCCGGAATGTTTCCGATCCCGCCAAGGACTGCGGCGACGAATGCCTTGACGCCGGGCATGAGGCCGTAGAACGTCGTCAAGGGCGTGCCCAAGGCGGTGGCGTTCATCATGCCGCCTGCGCCAGCCAATGCGGAACCGATCAAGAACGTAATCGCGACGATGCGATCCACGTTGATGCCCATCAACGCCGCCGTATCGAAGTCGTGCGCCACGGCACGCATAGCCCGCCCCGTCTGCGTGTTCGTGACGAATTGCCAGAGTAGGATCATGAGGACGAGCGTAACGCTCAACACCGCCAGCTGACCCTTATCAATCGCCACACCGAACAGGACGAGCGGCGTCTGCATCGCAGCCCCGCGCACCTCTTCCGCAATGCTGGGCGGGGGAGCGGTCTTGAAGACGAGCAGACCGCCGTACTCGAGAAGAAGCGAAACGCCGATCGCCGTGATCAAAACCGAGATGCGAGGGGCTTCGCGCAGGGGGCGGTACGCAACCCGCTCAATCAGAAGGCCTAACAGAGAACAGCCGATCATGCTCACGAAGAGCATGATGACGAGCAACGCATACGGGTTGATCAGCTCGCGGTTGACCCACTGCATGCTCGTGTAGTAGGCCAAGTACGCGCCGACCATGTAGACGTCCCCATGGGCGAAGTTGATGAGCCGGAGGACGCCATAGACCATGGTGTAGCCGAGGGCGATCAGGGCATAGATCGCCCCCAGCATCAACCCGTTGACCAGCTGCTGAATGAACTGTTCGGTCACGATCGGGTGTTAGTTGGATTTCGGCTCGAATCGGAAGAACTCGATTCGCTTGACCGGTTTGTCCCTTGCCTCCTTAGTGACCTGAAGGATGAGGATGGACTTCTCGGCGTTACCATCCGGACCGATCGTGATCGTGCCGGAAACCGCTTGAAGGTTCTTGGTTTCCGCAATCGCCTTCATGAGAGACTTGCTGTCGAGCGATTCCGCCCGCTTCAGCGCGTCGAGAAGGACGAGCGCGGCGTCGTAGCCAAGCGGAGCCATGGCAGTTGCGGGAGGACCGCCGTAGCGCTTCTTGAACTCTTCGATGAAGCGCTTCACCTCAGGACGATCCTCGAGGTTACTGTAGTGGTTGCTCCAGTATCCTCCGATGATGCCGCTGCCGCCCGAAGCGAGCAACTCAGCGCTGTCCCAGCCGTCACCACCGATCATGGGGACATTGAGTCCAACGATCTCTTTCTGGCGAGCGATGGGGCCCACCTCGTTGAAGTAGCCCGAGCAGAAGAGCCCGTCGGGGTTCTTCGCTTTGATGTTCGTGAGCTGCGGCTTGAAGTCCTGCGTGGATCCGCCTTCGTAGAACTGCTCGTCCACGATCTCGCCGCCGAAGCTGGTGAACGCCTGGCGGAATACGTCGCTCAGCCCCGTCGAGTAGGGCTGCTTCTTGTCTGTCAGCATCGCAATGCGGCGAAGACCGAGGTCCTCGTAAGCGAACTTGGCAAGCGCAGCTCCCTGGAAGTTGTCGGTGAAGCAGACGCGGAACACGTTCGCTCCGATGTTCGTGATGTCCACGCGGGTCGAGCCGGGGGAGATAATCGGCACCCCGTAGCGGAAGCAAACTTCTGCCGCGGGCTGAGTAATACCGCTCGCGATCTCGCCGAGCACCGCGATAACGCCGTCCTCGGCAACCAGCTTCTCGGTCGCGGACTTCCCGACCTCCGGCTTGCTGTTCGTATCTTCAATGACCAGCTCGACCTTCTTGCCGTCCAAACCGCCCGCGGCGTTGAACTCGTCTACGGCCATCCGAATGCCACGAACGGAGTCTTCGCCCCAAGGCTTAAGCTCGCCGTTCAACGATGCAATAACACCGACCTTGATGACATCGCCCGTAACCTTGTTCCCCGGGCCTTCCGGCTCACGGCGAGCGCTACTTGCGGTCGAACCGCTGCCGGATGACCCGGTACCCGCCGCAGAACCGTTGCCGGACTCGCCCGCGGGTTTGCAGCCAAATCCGAGAGCGAGCGCCAGCGCAAAAAACGTCAGCCAAACTGCCTTTTTCATTGTCGTCAGCCTCCTGATTCTCAAAGATGTTCGCCCGAAATGCGCGAGCGATGCCCATTCTTACCCGATTGAGAGGGTACCATCGCGTAATCCGGGTGGGTTAGCCCGTCTATATCTACCCGAGAGGAAACGAAATGGCAAACCAACCACTACGCGAACTTGTCCAGGAGGCCGTAGACCTCATCCGACAACAGAAGTACGACCAGGCGATTGACGCCGCCCGAAACGCGATTGACGAGGATCCGCGAGACGCTGCGGCATACTCCGCCCTCGGTATCGCCCTGGCGTCCGCCGGCCGGTTGGAAGAGGCGGTCGAGCCCTTGCAGAGGGCGATCCAGCAAGCCCCTTACCACCCTGAGCACTATTACAACCTCGCGGTGAACCAGGTGAAGCTGGGGCGGAACAACGAAGCCATCGCGATGTGTCAGGAGGCGATCCGCTGCGACGGCAAGTTCAAGCAGGCCGCCGTGCTGCTGAAGGAGCTGGAGAAGGTTACGCACACGGAGGCCGCCCCCTACCTCGCGTCCATCGGCGATCAGAAGGGTTCCGCCTACCACTACAAGCAGGAGAAGCCGCAGGCTCCCTACGATCCGCTTGCCGAGCAAGGGGATGAGAACGCGCCGCCGCCTCCGCCACCGCCAACGAACAACCAGTAACGCGTGGACGAGTCGGCCCTCGAGCAGTTTCTCTCCCAAGCCCGGGAGTGCATTCGGGCTGAGCGGTACCAGAAGGCGGAAGAGTTCGCTCGCCAGGCGCTGGAGCTGAACCCGGACTCCAGCGAGGCTCATGGCTTGCTCGGTGTCGCTCTCTCGAAGTTGGGCCGCGGTCACGAGGCGACCGCGGCTCTGGAGCGCGCTACCGCCCTCGCGCCGGATAGCGCCCGCGCGCATTTCAATTTGGCCGCCCACCTCTACCAAATCGGAGAGAAGGCGCGCGCCCTGGAAGCAACCAATCAGGCCCTTTCGCTCGACCCCAACCACGCCGGCGCCCTCAAACCGAAGCAGCAGCTCGAACGGGAAACCGCTGCCCCGGGGCCCTTCCCTTCGAGAGCATCGGACGAACCGCCACCGGTCGTCGCTTCTCCAACGACCTACCAACCGCCCGTGGCTCCGTACTATAACCCGGGGCTTGCGCCGATCCCGACCCACTCATCGAGGTTTATCGAGCGGAACGAAAAGTTGTGGGAAGGTCTGCTCTGGACCGCCTGGGCGCTCCACGTCGTCTCGCTTGTGATCCTCTACGCGTGGCTCTTTGCGAATGTGCAAGCCATCCAAGGGTTCGAGAACGCTGCGCCGAGCGACCAGTTCGCGATCTTCGAGCAACTGCTGAATGAATTCCTGCCCGCCACCGTGTTTCTCATGATTACGGTCGTCGGTTTCCTGACCCTGTGGATCATGGACATGGTGGATCGGCGACCCGAATCGGGCGCCCTTGCCGCAGGGATCGTGGGCATCGTCCTCGCCCCGTGCTGTCTGTGCTACCTTCACCTGCTCACCCCGATCCTGTTCATCGCCTACTGGGTGACGACGAGGAAAGCCGCCACCGCGCGGTGAACCGCCCTGACCAGGTTTCGCGTATACTAATTCAGAAGGAAGATGATTGCCACCCTGCTCTCCGTCGCACTGCTCTCTTCGGCAAGCCAGCTGACCGCTCCGGTCGAGGCGCCGTTCCGCCTTGGGGACGACGCCATCATCGTGGATGTGATGGTCAATGGGCGAAAGATCTCGTGCATGTTCGACACCGGCTTCGGCGGGTGGCTCGTCGTGAACGACCAGATCAACCTCGGGAAGGCGACCGGCACGGCACGTCTCCGCGACTTCGTCGGCGAGTTTGAGGTGAAGACCGTACCGATCCAGAGCTTCCAAATCGGGGGCCTCTCGCTGAGTGGGCCGATGGGCGAGATCGTTCAACAGCCTCTGGCGCACATGACCTTCAGCTACGGCACCCATACGGACGGGATCATGGGGCTTGAGCCAATCATGAATTACGTCACGGAGATCAACTTCGAGAAGCAGAAGTTCATCTTCCACCCGCGGTCGGTGGACATCACGAAACGCACGCCTGACAACAAGCGAACCTTCCTCGTCAAGATGCTTCCGCGAGGCATCAACGCCATCGAGCTGACGGCAACCGTCAACGGAAAGCCTCTCTACCTCGCGCTCGACACGGGGAACGCGTTCTACGCGACGACGCACAAGGAATCTCTGGAGCGCGTCGGACTTTGGGATCCGAACCGCAAGCCCGACTTTCTGACTACCGCGTGGGTCGCCTCAGGCCCGGTGGACAGCTTCTACGTCCGGATTCCCAAATGCGAGATCTTCGGCGTGCCCGTCGAAGACTCCATCTGGAGCGTGATTGACCTGCCCAGCTCGGGCGCGGATTCCGATGGCACCGTCGGCTTCGGCTTCCTCAAGCACTTCAACATCATCTTCGACTACGAGCGCCGATACGTTTGGCTCGAAAACTGGAGCGGCAAGGTAACCGATCCGCACAAGGGACACGTAGGCTTCCGTGTGCAACACACCGAGAGCGGAGACTATGTCGTCTTTGGCGTCTTCAAGGGTGGCCCCGCCGAGGCTGCGGGGATCAAGGACGGCGACCGCCTTCGAGTCATTGACGGAAAAAGCGTAACGACGATGACCCCCGAACAGGTGGAAGCGGCGCTCGAGGGAGACGTCGGCTCGGTCTGTAAGGTCGCGGTCAGCCGTCAAGGCTCGCTGATCCGGGCGGAGATTCAGCGGAAAGTCCTCGCGAACGAGGTCCAGTAGCCCCGCAGAACTATTGGGTTCCGCGCGGATTTTCGCCGGATACTCTGGCTGGCGGTATCAGGGGAAGGATTGCCGGTATCCTGGTTGGTATGCAGAAGAAACATATCCTGCTTTCACTGATCGCCGTGCTCACCGCGATCCTCGGCTTCGCGTGCGGCGGAGGGGGATCATCCGGTGGCGCCGGCTCAAGCGGCGTCGGCCTCTTCCTGACCGACACGTTCCGAGACGACTACGACCACGTCTATTTGACCCTACACAAGGTCGAGTACCGAAACGCCAGCACTGGCCAGTTCACGACGGCGTGGGAAAGCTCGACGGGAGTCGTGATTGACGCGAAGCGTCTGCGCGACTTGAGCGGCGAACGCTACGCGTTCCTCGCTCTCAGCTCGCTCGCAGCAGCGTCTTATGACGCCGTGAGAATCACTCTCGGACCGGAAACCACCCTGGTGCCAGCAGGCAACACTCAAGGACAAATCAAGAACTACGATTCTTCCCTCCCAAGAGATAACTCGGGCCGGCCGGTGCTCTCCGTTACTCTCACACCGGCGCTCACCGTGCCGGGCACGAGCAACTTCGTCTTGGACATTGACCTCGCGAACTGGAGCCTCAACGGCTCGGGCGAAGTCAACCCGGCGTTCCGACGCGGAAGCGGCAACGGCCTGGACGATTCCAGCCGACACGAGTCGCTCGAATACAAGGGCACCGTCTCCAATCTCTCGACCACGCAGTTCACCCTGCAGCCCCTCTCCGGCGCGGCGATCCGAGTGTCCTACAACGACAACACGCCGATCTACAAGAGCTCGAACGGCGGCCCCGCCGTCCTGAGCAACGGACAGCTCGTAGAGGTACGAGGGGTCTTTGCGACGGGTAGCAGCGTGCTCAACGCCTCCGCCATCAAGGTGGAAGACGGCGGCGGAGGGGGCGGAGGCTCCGGCGAACACGAAGCCCGAGGCCGACATACCAACGTGGACCTCAACGCCAACACCATGCAACTCACCGACCTGACCGAGATCGAAGGATTCCTACCACGGAGCAGCACGATCAACATCACTTGGGACGACAGCACCTTCTTCCGACGGTCCGGAGTCCAGGTGGACGAGAATGCGCTCAACCAGTGGCCGTTCTCGGAAGTCAAGGGAACCTACGACCCGAACACGAACACCCTCCACGCCACGCGCATCACCCTCGAGGATGACAACAACGGCGGCGGTGGAGGCGGAGGCGGCGGCGAAGCCGAAGCCACCGGCAATATCACAAACGTGAACCTCAACGCCAACACGATGACGCTGACGAACATCTTCGACGTCGAAGGGTTCCAACCACAAGGCACCACGGTGAACGTTACGTGGACGGACGAAACGGTCTTCCTGCGCAGCGGCGACCCGGTCACGGAGCAAGCCCTGCTCCAATGGCCGCGCGCCGAAGCAAAAGGGATCTACGACTCGGGCACCAACACAATCCGCGCCAGTCGAATCAAACTGGAAGACTGACGCACCCAACCTCCCAGCCCACCCACCCCCGCCCCAATCAGACCGAGACGGGCGGGGGTGTTTCTTTGCTTGACAGGTTGGGCAAATGACGGGTAGAAACTCTAAACGGATGAGCAAGCCTGCCCACTCGGCGCCGCTAATCAAATCCAAAGAACGGGTCGCCCAGCACGGCGAGGTTATGACCCCGGAGCACATCGTCAACGACATGCTGGACCTCGTCAAGCAGGAGACCGAACGGATCGAGTCGCGCTTCCTAGAGCCGGCTTGCGGCACGGGAAACTTCCTGATCGAGATTCTCCGGCGGAAGCTGGACGTCGTAGACGCCCGCTACCGGAAGAGCCAGTACGAGTGGGAGCGAGCGGCCGTCACCGCCGTGTCCGCACTCTACGGCATCGAGTTGCTTCCGGACAACGTGGACGAATGCCGGTCGAGGCTCTTTGCCTTCTTCGAGGGTCGCTACGCCGAACGCTTTAAGAAGAAGATCAAACCCGATTGCCTCGAGTCCGCTCGCTACGTACTCCGCAAGAACATCATTTGGGGTGACGCGCTCACGCTGAAGACTGCGGACGGGAAGGACCAG